>NZ_KV812118.1:0-2026 GCF_001813335.1 Neisseria sp. HMSC055H02
TTCATTGCTATAATTGTCCATTTACATTACTTAGCCCAATTCTATGAAATCCTTCGTTTACTCCCAAGCCATATTTCCTCCATTATCACTATTATTCCTATCATTGATAGCTGCCTTTCCTGTCCCAACATCAGCCGCTCCCACTCCCGAAGCCATTTCACAACAACAGGATATTCTCCAGCGTCAACGGGAGAAGCAGCTGCGTGAACAGATGTTGCCTGAACAAGATGTGCGTTTAGATGATGCTGATACAGGTAGGGAGAAGATGGCAACACAGGCAGGTAGTGCAAATTCGGATGAAGCAAGCCCATGCTTTCCTATTTCTGAAGTGGAATTGGTGGGTAAAGGAGCCGCTAAATTTCGATTTGCGCTCAATCAGGCTTTGCGCCAAACACATTTTGTTCCCGGCAAGTGTTTGCATGCGGGCGATATCAATCAAATCATGTCTTTGGCGCAAAATGCTTTGATCGGCAGGGGGTATACCACGACACGTATTTTGGCTGCGCCACAAAATTTGAATAGTGGCAAACTTCAATTAACACTGATGCCGGGCTATCTGCGCTTCATACGAATCGATAGATCTAATGATACTCAAACCCATGCTGAACGCATTGCAGCATTCCAAAACAAATTTCCCACCCGCTCAGACAATCTGTTGAATCTACGTGATTTAGAACAAGGGCTGGAAAATCTCAAACGGCTCCCAACAGCAGAAGTCGATATCCAAATCGTTCCCGTAGAGGACGAACCAAACCAAAGTGATGTTGTGGTGCAATGGCGGCAACGTTTGTTGCCCTACCGTGTAAGTGTAGGCGTGGATAATTCAGGCAGTAAAGCGACGGGGAAATATCAAGGAAATATCACTTTCTCTGCCGACAATCCTTTTGGACTGAGTGATATGTTTTATGTAAATTATGGACGTTCAATTGGCGATACACCCAATGAGGAAAATTTTGACGGCCATCGCAAAGAAGGCGGATCGAATAATTACGCAGTACATTATTCAGTTCCTTTCGGTAAATGGACATGGGCATTTAATCATAACGGCTACCGTTACCATCAGGCAGTTGCCGGATTGTCAGAAGTGTATGATTACAATGGGAAAAGTTACAATACTGATTTCGGCTTCAACCGCCTGTTGTATCGTGATGCCAAACGCAAAACTTATCTTGGTGTAAAACTGTGGGCAAGGGAAACAAAAAGCTATATTGATGATGCCGAACTGACTGTACAAAGGCGTAAAACTGCAGGTTGGTTGGCAGAACTTTCCCACAAAGAATATATCGGCCGCAGTACAGCAGATTTTAAGTTGAAATATAAACGCGGTACTGGCATGAAAGATGCTCTGCGCGCACCCGAAGAGACCTTTAACGAAGGCTCGTCACGTATGAAAATTTGGACGGCTTCGGCTGATGTAAACATTCCTTTTCAAATCGGTAAACAGCTATTTGCCTACGATACATCTGTTTACGCACAATGGAACAAAACCCCGTTAACATCGCAAGACAAACTGGCCATCGGCGGACGCTACACTGTGCGTGGCTTCGACGGCGAAATGAGTTTGTCTGCCGAGCGGGGATGGTATTGGCGAAACGATTTGAGTTGGCAATTTAAACCAGGCCATCAGCTTTATTTTGGGGCTGATGTGGGACATGTTTCGGGACAGTCCTCCCAATGGTTGTCAGGACAAACCTTAGCAGGAACAACAATTGGAATGCGCGGACAAATGAAGCTTGGCGGAAACCTGCATTACGATATTTTTACCGGCCGTACATTGAAAAAGCCGGACTCTTTCCAATCAAGGAAATGGGCAAGCGGTTTTCAGGTAGGTTATACTTTTTAAAACGGTATAGTCAAATGAGTTGCAACAAAGGGATAATAAAATTCGATAATAGCTGAGATCCTGCAAAATCACTCTTCATCTTTTCCTCTCGACAGCCAAAACCCAAACATAGATTTTCTGCTGTTAGGTAAAAGGGCTTTTTTGCAAAGGTCTCAGGGTGTCGTCTTGCGCCAGCCAGTTACG
>NZ_KV812119.1:0-1358 GCF_001813335.1 Neisseria sp. HMSC055H02
CGATTACGACAACGCCGACAACGTCGTGTATCAAACCCGCCGTTTCGACTGCTATACGGCCTGAGCCTATGATTTTTGCAGCCGCTATTTCAATCGGATGTAAAACGTACCGTCCGGCACGACGGGCAGGTATTTGCGGTAGAAGTCCAGATAGGTCTTGTTTGGGTCTATGTCGGCAAACTGCTGCGGATACAGGGTTTTGGCGATAAATTGCGCGCTGGCCAAATCGGAGAGCGAGCGGGAGGCGGTGTGGTAGATGCCGTAAACGCGTTTGTTTTTGACGGCAGGAATGTCTGCCCAACCTTTGCGTTTGACAAATCCGGCCAGGCGGCGTTGCGCATCGGCCTGGCTGATGCCTATGCCCATCGCCATAATGCCAGGCTTGTCTTTATGGCCGTTTTCCGTCCCCGAAATGACGATGACGTCGGGTTTGGCCGTCAGGAATTTTTCAGGGTTTATCGGTCCCCAGTTTTTAACGTAAGGCGCGGCGATATTGTTGCCGCCTGCTGTGTCGGCAATCGCGCCCCACATATCTTTGCCGAAGGTGTAGCTGTATTCGGACGGGCCTTTGTCGCCGAACTCGATATAGATTTTCGGTTTGGACTGCTTGGCGCGCGCGACGCGTTTTTGGATATCGGCAATGCCTCGGGCGTATTCGGCGGCAATTTTTTGGGCGCGCGCCTGCGTACCGTTGAGTTCGCCGAAAATTTCCGCACTGCGCGTGTGCCGCGCGACGGTTTCGGCGTTGAAATCGACCACGACGACGGGTATGCCTGCCGCTTTAATGCGCGGCAGGTGGGTGGCGACGGCCTTATACTGCCAGTCGGCCAGAATCAATACGTCCGGCTTGAGCGCGAGCGTTTTCTCCAGTGAAAACGTGCCGGTGTTGATGTTGCCGATGTCCGCAATGTTTTGCAGCGTAGGCAGCTTCTGTTTGAACATCGCCCAGCTGCCGGGATTGAATTTCTCCCAAAACTCACGCGAAATGCCGATGACGTTTTTAAATTTGTCCGCGCCCGTTACCGCGATATAGTCGGGATAGTAAAACGCCAAAACCGCGCGTTTGACAGGGACATCGACTTTGACTTCGCGTCCCAATACGTCTTTGATAGTTTTGATTTCGGCTTGGGCAAAAAGGGGCAGGAGGGCGAGGGCGGCAAATAAAGCGCGTTTGTTCATGAGCGGATACTTTCAAAGAAATGATTATCATTTGTCTTGTTTTCAGGAGAAAAGTTCCCAGACGGTCCTTCTGCGCCGACATTATTTTCAGACGGCCTTACATTGTTTAAACCTTGCCGAAAAAGTAAAATACCTGTTTTCAAAGACTTTGGAGCCATCATGACCGTCAAAACCCGTTT
>NZ_KV812120.1:0-250 GCF_001813335.1 Neisseria sp. HMSC055H02
AGCCACCGACGCCGTCAACGTCGCCCAGCTGAACGAACAACTCGCCGCAACTGAAAAAACCACCACCGTCGTCGCCGGTAAGAACGTGACCGTCAGCGAAAAAGTGGACGGTAACAACACCGAGTACACCGTCAACGCCGACAAGACCACCCTCAGCCAAGCGGCTAACGGTGCGGTTAAAGTCAGCGAAGGTGCGAAAGACGCCGACGGTGTTACCGATTACGCCCTCGACCTGACCGACGAAGCCAAA
>NZ_KV812121.1:0-408 GCF_001813335.1 Neisseria sp. HMSC055H02
ACAAGATTTTCATAATCAAATTTCAAAAATATTTTCTATACAAGATTATTATGGGAACAATCTTGATGCTTTGTGGGATTTATTGAGCACAAATGTAGAACGACCGATTACTTTGGTATGGAAAGATGCTATGTTCTCAAAAAATCAATTAAAAAGTATATTTATTGAAATAGTAAAGGTTCTAGAAAGAGTAAGAAACAAGATGAGGATTATGGATTCGAAGAAAAATTTAATTATATTTTAGAGTAAGCAAACCCTAATTACATTACGTACACAGGCTTAAAACTCCTCGGAGCCAATCAAACAAGCCGTAGCCCATATAAAACTTAAACTCAACAAGTAGCATGTGTGCAGAACGCACGCATGCATTTTTCAAGCTTTGAGCCAAAAGGTCGTCTGAAACAACAA
>NZ_KV812122.1:0-938 GCF_001813335.1 Neisseria sp. HMSC055H02
AGGTAAAATTCCCGCTGAAACGGAGCTGGAAACTGAAGCCCTAATAAAGCTGTTGATGTTCGAAAACGTATCTGAAGTAGAGGCAAGCATTAGAAAAGGTTTATTAGGGCAACACATTTTATAGGTTCTGATAAAAATATATCTATGATACAGGAGCTTACGATGAAAACATTCAATGGAAAATTGAAGATTTCAAGGCTAATTACCCGCATATATGGTGGACGGGTAGAGCAGATTATTTACAATGACTAAGATATAGAGGTCGTCTGAAACGGCGATTTCAGACGACCTCTATATGCTGAAGGGAAATGAAAGAAAAAAAAGCCCGCCGCGGCCCTGTTACCGCCTCTCAAGGTTCGGCCGAAACGTCCTCACGCCCCCAAGAGAAAAACAGACTTAGGCAACTTTTCCGGCACCTTCGGCAGCCTGCAAAATTGCCACGCCTATTTTTCTCTTGCCCCCTACGGCGGGCTTTTTTATTTATGCAAGATTAATACTATTCAATCTAGTAGCTGACAGCTCTTAAACTGGAGCTATTTAGACAAAATATCTGCCTTTGTCGATTTTGAGCGGTGTTTGACGTGGGCAGGGATGGAAAATAACACATAAGGAAAACTAATGCTTTTACTAAGGCGTGAACACATTGATCGCTTGTTTGATATGTTGATAGCAAACCGCAGGTTTGATACTCCATTTTAAATTACGGAGTACGATGGTGGGATGAATTTTTTGGGTACGTTTGGCGAAGTCCCGGTACACGAGCTTGGAAACCGATCGGCGACATTGTGCTTTGAATGGAAAGGGAAGATCTCCGAACCACGAGATACCCATGATATTGCGGGGATGAAGCCAAACATTCTTTATGACTTTAACGGATCAGGACGGCACTTTGATAACCCTGATCCACGTTACCTGCTTCCTGTGGGTTCAAAAGGGTT
>NZ_KV812123.1:0-804 GCF_001813335.1 Neisseria sp. HMSC055H02
ATTTTTGAAATTTGATTATGAAAATCTTGTCCCGTATAAATTTTACTACCGATAATCTCTATTTGCATAAGTTATACTCCTATTTCCAAGTTCCAATTTGTGTTGCAGAGATATAATGATCAGTTGTTATATATAGCAATCCATCGTTAGAATATAACAATCTAGTACCAGTCTGGTTCGATCTTGACATGGTATTTATTAAGCCAATGTCCGCTTCATACCATATCCTACCCTGTTTAGCAGGTAAAATATTTGTAGAATTTGCAAAAATATCTTCCCCTAATTGTCCATTTTTTATTGTATTACCCAAGGCTTTTCCTGGACGTCATCCCATACTTATCGCCTGAGATTTAGCAATATAATTAGAAGGAAGCTTACCTGTACTTCTCAAACTTTCAACAACTTGATTAGCAGCTTGAGATGTCTTCAAATCAAGTTTCAATCAAGCTGCAGATGCAGAATTTGCCTTTCCTTCTGAAGTTCTTAATTTTTTAATTTTCCTCTCTAGTTGAGCATGTTGGCTAAAGTTACTGTTTTTATTTCCATTTTTTATTTCCTGAACATTTTTCTCCACCTGTTCACGAGTTGTCAATTTATTAAGCTTCCTATCAACCTCCCATCTCGGTTTCACATAAGACACAGGCTTAGCCTTAGGCATACCGGCCACCGATTTACCCACACTGAACAAATCTATAGAGAACTGAACATATTCCGCAGCCTGCTCTCACAGCCCCAACTGCTTCAACGCCTGAACCGTAATCGTCGGTCGTTGTCCGCTGGCTTTTTTTCCGAAGTTCTTCGTTC
>NZ_KV812124.1:0-5200 GCF_001813335.1 Neisseria sp. HMSC055H02
GCGGATGCTTTCTCTACTTTTAGGTTTTTTGTGTCTAAATTATCAGAACTATAACATCAGATACTATTTGACTAAGTTTCTATCAAATTGAGCCATAAATTCAGGAATAAAAATTTAAAGTAGCTCCTTTTCCGTTCCCTTATCTAGGTTACAGTCAGTTATCTGAGTTTTGTATGTTAGGCATAGTTACTATACTACGACAACCACCACCAAATTCTTATATAACTTGATCAATATTGTGCCATTTAAGGCTAAGCCACTTCAGTCCAAAACTAATTTTCCTACCCATACTAAGTCAATCAAGCTAGAATGAATATACATAAGGAATATTATCGAGAAAACCTTTACTATGAACCGCACCCTATACAAAGTCGTATTTAACAAACATCGAAACTGCATGATGGCTGTTGCTGAAAATGCCAAACGCGAAGGAAAAAACACGGCCGATACCCAAGCTACAGGTATTTCGCCAAATGATATTGCAGGCTTTACAGGTTTCAGTCATTCTATCTCTGTTATCTCATTCTCTCTTTCATTACTGCTCGGCTCTGCCCTTCTCCTGACTTCTCCCTATGCCGATGCCCAAAATATCGTTGCCGACAAATCGGCACCTGCACAGCAACAGCCTACTATTATACAAACCGGCAACGGCATCCCGCAGGCCAATATCCAAACCCCTACTGCCGCAGGGGTTTCAGTTAACCAATACTCCCATTTCAATGTTGACAACCATGGCGCCGTTTTGAACAACAGCCGCCGGAACATACAAACACAGTTGGGCGGCTGGATACAGGGCAACCCCTGGCTTGCAGGTGGTGAGGCCCGTGTCATTGTGAATCAAGTCAATTCGGCTAATCCCTCTTTGTTGGGCGGATATATTGAGGTGGGCGGCAGGCGTGCCGAAGTGGTGATTGCAAACCCTTCGGGAATTCAAGTGGACGGAGGGGGATTTATCAATGCTTCCCGTGCCACTTTGACTACAGGCCAGCCGCAATATCAAGCAGGAGACCTTAGCGGCTTTAAGATAAGGCAAGGCAATGTTGTAATCGCCGGACACGGTTTGGATGCCCGCGATACCGATTACACGCAGATATTAAGCCGCGCGGTTAAGATTGATGCGCCGGTGTGGGGTAAAGATGTGCGTGTGTTGGCAGGGCAAAACGATGTCTCGGCAGATGGCTCTGTCCGGTCTTCACACTCCCCTGCTGCGAATACAAATTCTGCCAACTCACTGTATGCCATCGATACAGGGGCATTGGGCGGTATGTATGCCGGTAAGATCACCTTGATCAGCACTGATCGTTATGCATCCGTGCGCAATCGGGGGCAATTGTTTGCCTCGGCCGGCAATGTAGCAGTGAATGCTGAAGGTAAACTGACCAACACGGGTACGATTGCGGCGACGGGAGAAAATCATGCGGTTTCACTTCATGCCCGCAATGTCCATAATAGCGGTACGATTGCCTCGCAGGATGCGGTCGATATCCGAAGCCGAAGGTTGGACAACCGCAATGGCAGACTTTTGTCCGCCAACAAGACGCAACTGACCGTTTCAGACGACCTTGACAACCGGCATGGCGAAATATCCGCCCACCGGCAATTGTCTGTTCACGACAAAAATCAAAATACTTTGGCGGTAAACAATACAGACGGTACGATCGAATCTGCCGGCGATGTGTCGCTGCAAGCGGGAACACTCGCCAACGGCGGCACGCTGGCAGCCGGCGACAAGCTGGACATCGCCTTGGCGGGCGACTTTACCGTAGAACGCGATATTGCGGCAGGAGGGCGGTTAAACCTGACCGTAAAAGGTCGTCTGAAAAACCCCCACACTCTGCAGGCTGCGGATACGCTTACACTGAATGCCGGCCGTATAGACAATCAAGTTACCGGCAGAATTATGGCAGGCAGGCAGGCGGACATTACATCCGGACATGATGCGGACAACAGGGGCATTATCAACAGCAACGGCCTGACCCGCATCAGTGTGGTGAAAACCCTGTCCAATACCGGTACGGGCAGGATCTACGGCAACCATGTCGCCTTATCGGCGGACAAACTGCTTAACCGTGAAGAAACGGCACAAGGCGGCACTAAAGCAGGCGTCATTGCCGCAAGGGAGCGTTTGGACATCGGGGTGAGGAAAGCCGACAACCGCAACGGCGCCCTGATTTCCAGCGAGGGCCGTTTGAATATCGGCGGCTCGTTGGATGGGAACAATGAGGCATCGGGACGTGCCATACTGCTGACCAATACCGGCGGAAAAATAGAGACCGGCGGCGATGCACATATTTCGGCCGGCAAACTGTACAACCTGAATGCGGACTTCAGGGTTGAAGACTATATCGATGCCCAACGGCATCTCCAATCCTTTTACCGCAATGCCGAAGCGTTACCTTTTTTCACCCAAGACGACGACGGACATTACCGCAAGGAAGACCATGATCTGAATTTTGATTTCAAAGACGGACGGCATATCCATATCCACAAATACGGTGTCGAAGGCATTTGGAAAGCCGACTATACCCAAACCGTCTACAAACAGCGCATTGTTGCCGACCGGCCGGGCGAAATACTCATCGGCGGCAATTTGAATGCGCAGGGAAACTGGTCAAACCAAAACAGCCGCATCTTGGTCGGCCTGGATTTAAATTCCGACGGTATAACCAACTTGGCCACCCTGATGAAGGTGCGTACAGTCAACGACGGCATGATGCGGCGCGGCAGTTATGACAGACATGGTTTCCGCGGAAGCCGCCATATTGAGTTTGACAAGGATGCCCATCCCGTAGTCAGCCCACCGATACGCGAAACAGGGTTTGAGCGGCCTGTCAGTACGGTCAAACAACATGTGGGAAACCTGCAGCCCGCCGGCAAAACCGGAATGACACGGCCGGATCTGTCGGACAGCCTTGCCGTCAAAAGCAATACGGGGATGGTCAAACTGCCGGACAACAGCCTCTACACCGTCCACCCCGGCAATAAAGGCTGGCTGGTCGAGACCGATCCCCAATTTGCAGACTACCGCCGCTGGTTGGGCAGCGACTACATGTTGCAACAACTGAAATTGGACACCAATCATCTACACAAACGGCTAGGCGACGGCTACTACGAACAAAAACTTGTTAATGAACAAATCCACCAATTAACAGGCTACCGTCGACTCGACGGCTACAGGAGTGATGAAGAACAATTCAAAGCTCTGATGGACAACGGCCTTACTGCTGCCAAAACATTCGGCCTTACCCCGGGTATCGCCTTGAGTTCAGAGCAAGTTGCCCGCTTAACTTCAGATATCGTTTGGATGGAAAATCAAACCGTCACCCTTCACGACGGTTCGACTCAAACCGTGCTGGCCCCTAAAGTCTATGCCCTGGCGCGCAAAGGTGATCTCAATACCTCCGGCGGCCTGATTAGTGCCGAACAAGTCTTACTTAAACTGCAAAACGGCAACCTGACTAACAGCGGTACCATTGCGGGGCGGCAGGCCGTACTCGTCCAAGCACGGAATATTAACAGCAACGGCAATATTCAAGCCGACCGCATCGGCTTAAAAGCCGAAAAAAGTATTAATGTCGAAGGCGGGCAGGTACAGGCAGACAGGCTGCTGACCATCCAAGCGCAAAACATCAGCCTCGGCGGCACCACCCAGACCTCCGGCAATAAACGCAACGGCAATACCATCGTCGACCGCATGGCACAGATAAGCGTAACCGGAGGCCATATCCGCCGGGAGGGCAACGGCGGCGCAGACGGCATCCTATCCCTGCATGCCGGCAACGACATCAACCTCAATGCAGCCACCGTCTCTAACCAAGTTAAAGGCGGTACCACCCGAATTGCCGCCGGCAACAATCTCAACCTCGGCACCATCCGTACCGAACATCGCGAAGCCTATGGTGCATTGGATGACAAAAACCACCGCCACGTCCGCCAAACTGCCGAAGTCGGCAGCAGCATACGCACGCAAAACGGCGCACTGCTCCAAGCCGGCAACGACTTAAAAATCCGTCAGGGCGAACTGGAGGCAGAAGAGGGCCAAACCGTCCTTGCCGCGGGGCGTGATGTCAGTATCAGCGAAGGACGCCAAATAACCGAACTGGACGCATCGTTCCACAGCAAGTCCAAAGGCCTCCTCTCCCGCAGCCAAACCCTGATCCGCACCCGCCTCGGCCATGACGAAACCGTCGGCAGCAGCATAGGCGGCGGCACAATCGCCGTCACGGCCGGCAGGGACGTCAACGTGCGCGGCAGCAGCATCATTTCAGACGACGGCACCGCCATACAGGCAGGGCGCGACATCAGCCTGTCCGCCGCCCGCAACCGTTATGCCGGCAGCGAATACCGCGAAAGCAAAAAATCGGGCCTCATGGGCGCGGGCGGCCTAGGCTTTACCCTCGGCAGCCGCAAAACCGCCGATGATGCCGAACATACCGACCTGACCCATACCGGCAGCACCGCAGGCAGCCTCAAAGGCGGCACCGCCGTTACCGCCGGCCGCCGCTACCGGCAAACCGGCAGCACCGTCTCCAGTCCCGAAGGCAACAACACCATAACGGCCCAAAGTATAGATATAGAAGCCGCAAACAACCGGTATGCCGCCGGCTACGTCCACACCCGGGAGCAAAAAGGCCTCACCGCCGCCATCAACGTCCCGGTTGTCCAAGCCGCCCAAAACCTCGTCCAAACGGCACAGACCGTCGGCCAAAGCAAAAACGGCCGCGTTAACGCCATGGCCGCCGCCAACACCGCGTGGCAGGGTCATCAGGCCGCCCGAAGCATCCTGCAGGCGGCAGGCGGCCAAAACACCGGCATCAGCCTCTCCCTCGCCTACGGACGACAAAAAAGCCGCAGCGGACAGACAAACCGCCGTACCGAAGCCGAAGCCGGCCAAATCATAGGCAAAGGACAAACCACCCTTACCGCCTCAGGAGGCGGGGAACGGTCCAATATCAACATTACCGGTTCCGACATCGTCGGCAACGCAGCTACCGCACTCATAGCCGACAACCGCATCACACTCCGGTCAGCCGAACAGCACGGCAGCGGACAAGACGAAAACAAAAGCAGCGGCTGGAACGCGGGCGCCACCGTCCGCCCGGGCAGCGGCCTCGGCCTTACCGCCGGCGGCAACGCAGGCAAAGGCGGCGGACAAGGACAAAGTACAGCCCACCGCCACACCCATGTCGGCAGCACGGCC
>NZ_KV812124.1:5300-9353 GCF_001813335.1 Neisseria sp. HMSC055H02
CCAAAGCAAAGTCAAAGCAGACCATGCCTCGGTAACCGAACAAAGCGGTATTTATGCCGGAGAAGACGGCTATCAAATCAAAGTCGGAGACAACACAGACCTCAAGGGCGGCATCATCACCTCCGCCAGAAGTGCCGAAGACAAAGGAAAAAACCTTTTTCAGACGGCCACCCTTACTGCCGGCGACATTCAAAACCACAGCCGCTACGAAGGCAAAAGCTTCGGCATAGGCGGCAGTTTCGACCTGAACGGCGGCTGGGACGGCACGGTTACCGACAAACAAGGCAGGCCTGCCGACAGGATCAGCCCGGCCGCCGGCTACGGCAGCGACGGGGACGGCAAAAACAGCACCACCCGCAGCGGCATCAACACCCGCAACATGCACATCACCGACGAAGCGGGACAACTTGCCCGAACCGGCAGGCCTGCCGAAGAAACCGAAGCGCGTATCTACACCGGCATCGACACCGAAACTGTAGCCCAACACACAGGTCGTCTGAAAAACAGCTTCGACAAAGACGCGGTTGCCAAAGAGATCAACCTGCAAAGGGAAGTAACGCAGGAGTTCGGTAAAAATGCCGCCCAAGCCGCAGCGGCCGTTTCCGACAAACTCGGCAACACCCGAAGTTACGAACGGTATCAGGCAGCCAAAACCCTGCTGGAGGCCGAACTGCAAAACACGGACAGCGAAACCGGAAAAGCCGCCATCCGCACATCCCTCAGTCAAGTAAACGCCTATCTTGCCGAAAACCAAAGCCGCTACGACACCTGGAAAGAAGGCGGCATAGGCAGGAGCATACTGCACGGGGCGGCAGGCGGACTGACGACCGGCAGCCTCGGCGGCATACTGGCCGGCGGCGGCACTTCCCTTGCCGCACCGTATTTGGACAAAGCGGCGGAAAACCTCGGTCCGGCGGGCAAAGCGGCGGTCAACGCACTGGGCGGGGCGGCCATCGGCTATGCGGTGGGCGGGAATGCCGGTACGGCGGCAGTAGGGGCGAATGTCGATTGGAACAATAGGCAGCTGCATCCGAAAGAAACGGCACTGGCAGACAAATATGCCGAAGCCCTCAAGCGCGAAGTCGAAAAACGCGAAGGCAGAAAAATCAGCAGCCAAGAAGCGGCAATGAGAATCCGCAGGCAGATACTGCGCTGGGTGGACAAAGATTCCCAAGACAGCTATACGGATCAAAGCGTTATATCCCTTATCGGCATGAAAGGCGAAGACAAAGCCTTGGGTTATACTTGGGACTACCGCGACTACGGCGCAAGAAATCCGCAAGCCTACAATGATCCGAAACTGTTTGAGGAATACCGCCGACAGGACAAACCCGAATACCGTAACCTGACCTGGTTGCACAGCGGGACGAAAGACACCAAAATCAGGCAGGAAGAGCGGAAAAACGAAGAGTTTGCGCTGAACGTTACCGACATCCTGACGGGCGTCATCCCGAACCCAAGGGTAAATGTAGCGGTTCGTGCAGGCATCCGTAATCTGGGAAACATCAAGCCGACCGTTACCGGCAGCGATCCCTTATTGGCGGGGGTCGGGAATATCCGTATTCCGGCAAACGGCAATGTTGCGAAGGGGGATAGGATTCCGGATACGGCGTTGGCAGCGAAGAGTCATCAAAAGAATGATTTTGCTACGTCTAAAGGACAGGAAGTAGAGTCTTCTATACCTGTTCCTCAAGCTATCTCAATAAAAATTAAAAATCCAGATAAAACGGTTAGTGAAACTACTTATAAATCTAATCCTAAACATACTCCTGGTCAGTTAGGGTTTAAGTTTGATGCTGGTATTGAGCCAAAGAATTCAGTTCAATTAATTGAAAGCTCAGTACAAATTGGTAAACAGCGATTTGCAATTGATGATAAAGGACATATTCATCGTTATATGGGGGGCGATAGGAAAAATGAACCTTGGCATTGGGCGGGTTCTACATCCGATAAGAAAAATCCCTTGTCCTTAACAAGTCAACAAAAAGCAGGAATTAAAAAAGCATACCCCGATCAATCAAAGAACAAGTTATTAAAATAAGGATTTATATGAATATTATTATGGACTCAACAAGAAAATTTGGGGTTTTATGGGAAGAAAACTCTGAATGTAATGGTTTTATCTATGGAAAAATTCAAATAATAATAGGAGAGAATATATATCCTAAGATATGCCCATATGGGTATTTTACATTAAATACAGTTTTTAATAGTTTGAAATCATCCTTTGAAGAGAAGTATTATACGGGTGGAAACAATGGGTTGGATTTTGGAGAGCAACTATTTGATATAGATAAATATAATTCTCTGGAATTATGTAATATATTTTCTATTGATACTACATATATGAGTGGTGGGAGTAATTGTGAAATAGATTGTTTAGTATTAGAGATGGGATATTCTGGTGAGGAAGAGAGACTTTTTTATAGTTTTGACAATGGAAAAAACTTTAAAGAAATCAGATATAAGAAAGGTACAGTTGAATCTGTTATTTTTCAATTGAATCTATAATATATTTTAGCACACCATAGCCTTCACGAATTCTTCGTGTTTTTTGCAAGTATCCGTAATCTGAAAAACATAAAGTCGACTGTTACCGGCAGCAATCCTTTAGTGGTGGGTGCTGACAACAGGAATTTGTATCATTGGGCAGGAACCTTAAACAGGAATAGAATTGATAAACTTAATATCCAATTGCGTAGGAAATTGGGTATTCCTGGAAAATAAATTTTATTCAAGGAGTATTCTAAATGATTTTTGGGAATCCATATAAATTTGCAATTTGGATTGAGGAGATAGATGAATGGAGTTCAGAAAATTTTTCTGAAGGAGTTTTTACATTTTTTGTGAATGGGGACATGATTCCTCAAGAACTACCAAATACATCTACTTTTTTACCAAATTCTTTGCGTAGCATACAACAGTTTATTTCAATAATTGATGATCTAGAGTGTCCTAATTTATTTAACTTAGACTATTGTAATGCATATATTTTTTTAAACGATGCCGTTCATTATCGTAATATGAAATTATCAGAAGAAGAATCTTATTTATATTGGAAATACTGTATAACAGAATATATTGACAACCCTGAAGAAAAAGACAATATTTGGTATTTGTCTGATAAGTATAATGAAAAATTGTTATATTTGAATAACAATATTATTAAGGAATCAGTGTTTAAAAAAGGATATATAAAAAATATTATGGAAAAATTAATGATGAAGTATGATTATATTTTAAATGATGATTGATGAAATTTATCTCACATTAAATCTATGTTTAAGGATGCATCAGGCACGTGTTCTTTAATATCTTCTAGAGCTGGTAGGACTATAAAGCCAACAGGAAGTAAGTATGATGCTCACCATATTTAGCCATTAGAAAATAATGGTGGTAATATTTGGCAAAACATTACTCCAGTCAGGTATCCTGAACAGCATCAAGGCAGCATTCATCGGGCAGATGGACCATTAAGAAATCTTCAAAAACATTTGGATAGATAATATGTTTGAACGAATAAAAAATTCTTCTATTATTGTGAATAATTTCGACAAATATTCATTATGCCAAGAAAAAAATCTATTTTTTAAATTACCAGATAGTGATTTTCTAGAGTTAGAAAAGCATATCCAAATTCCATATGATTTATTCTGCTTTTGGAAAGAAATTGGTTATGGTTTTCTTACTGTAAATGAAAGTGGAAGTATTCGATCAGAGTCCGATAATCGAATTATGGATCCTTTATCTATTTTAGATATATTGATTGGGGAATCAGAACAAGTTTCTTCTGATTTTGTTATTGAACCATATCAAGTACCATTTTTCGAAAGATTTAGTGAATATTTTATTTGTTTTGATAGGCGAAATTTAAATAAGCCTAAACAACCCGTCTATTGGATATGGGATATGGAAAACCCGTTAGCTGACTCAATAGAGAGTTTTATTTACAAGTTATTTGAAAATCCTGATTTTTTAAATGAAATTTAGCAAGCCGTAGCCTATATGAAACCTAAACTCAAAAAGTAGCATGTGTGCGGAACGCACGCATGC
>NZ_KV812125.1:0-4920 GCF_001813335.1 Neisseria sp. HMSC055H02
GTCGCCTGAAATCCCTTTCAGACGACCTTTATTAATCCAAATACACTACTACCCGAATAACTCTCACCTTAACGCTGCAGCAAGATTTCCAATACAAACTTGCTCCCTACATAAGCAAACATTAGGCTGACAAATCCGATGATTGTCCAAACGGCTGCTTTTTTACCCCGCCATGCCGTCATACTGTGCTTAAGCAGCAACGCACCGTAAATTATCCATGAGAGAATGCCGAATACGGTTTTATGGGTAAATGTAACGGGTTTACCGAATACAGCTTCTGCAAAAAATGTCCCGCTGACAACCGAATAGGTTAATAAGATAAAACCTACCCACATCCCCTGGAACATGAGCTTTTCCAAACTCAGTAAAGACGGTAGAAAACCGGACAAACTGGAAACACGTCGTCTATGCAGGTTACGGTTGAGCAGTAAAATCAAAACGGCAAACAAGGTCACAATGCCGAATAAACCGTATGCCAGCAGCGATGTACCAATGTGCGACATAAACGGCAAATCATTGATTTGGTAACCGACATATTTTCCTGGAAACAGCGCGCCCAATAATAAGGTAAACGCTGCACACGGATATAAAAGCAGCTGCAATCCGCGCAGACGATAGAAAAAACTACCAACGAAATACACCAGCAGCATCAACCATACGATCAAACTGATGGAATACCCAAAGCCCATAATCAAAATCTTGTCTTGAATGACAGGCATAAGCAATACAGCACCGTGCATGGTCAGCGCAGCACCCAAAACAGCCAACTCGGCTTTTAGAGGATAATCTTTAATCTCTCGGGTCTTGTGATTGAACCAAACGAATATACCCAATCCGGCATACACCAGTATCAGGCAAATCAGGATAGTCGGCATAACAAACTTTCTTGGCGCGCATACATAACCGCACGCGATAGTGTAAAATAATCTCAATTTTATTTTAGCAAAGAATGCCCCGAACAGGGCAGCTATTATCATTACCAAGGACAAGCATGTTAGACAACTTAACCAACCGCTTTAGTAAAGTTTTCAAAAATATCCGCGGTCAAGCAAAATTGACAGAAGACAACATCAAAGAGGCGCTGCGGGAAGTCCGCCTTGCTCTGCTCGAAGCGGACGTAGCCCTGCCTGTTGTAAAAGAATTTGTCAACAACGTCAAAGAAAAAGCCCTCGGACAGGAAGTTGCCGGCAGCCTGACTCCCGACCAAGCCTTTATCGGTGTCGTCAACCAAGCCCTGATCGAATTGATGGGTAAGGAAAATTCCTCTTTGGACTTGGCGGCCGTACCGCCTGCTGTCGTCTTAATGGCGGGTCTGCAAGGTGCGGGTAAAACCACCACCGTCGGCAAACTCGCCCGCCTGCTGAAAAACGAACAGAAGAAAAAAGTCTTGGTCGTTTCAGCCGACGTGTACCGCCCTGCCGCCATCGAACAGTTACGCCTTTTGGCCGAGCAAGTCGGCATTGACTTCTTCCCTTCCGACTCCAATCAGAGACCTGTCGAAATTGCCACTGCTGCAATTGACTATGCAAAAAAACATTTTTACGATGTCTTGATGGTCGACACCGCCGGACGCTTGGCGATTGACGAAGAGATGATGAATGAAATCAAAGCGCTGCACGCAGCCGTCAATCCGGTAGAAACCTTATTCGTCGTCGATGCCATGTTGGGTCAAGATGCTGTAAACACCGCACAAGCATTTAACGAAGCCTTGCCGCTGACCGGCGTCATCCTGACCAAAATGGACGGCGATTCACGCGGTGGTGCGGCATTGTCTGTACGCCACGTTACCGGAAAACCCATCAAATTTATCGGTATCGGTGAAAAAATCACAGGACTCGAACCCTTCTACCCGGACCGCATCGCCAGCCGTATCCTCGGCATGGGCGACGTGTTAAGCCTGATTGAAGATGTACAAAAAGGCATAGACGAAGAAGCGGCCGCCAAAATGGCGAAAAAACTGCAAAAAGGCAAAGGCTTCGACCTCAATGACTTTAAAGAACAAATCCAGCAAATGCGTAATATGGGCGGACTGGAAAGCCTGATGTCAAAAATGCCGGGCGAACTGGGTCAGATTTCCAAACAAATTCCCGAAGGCACGGCAGAAAAAGCCATGGGTAAAGTCGAAGCCATCATCAACTCCATGACACCCAAAGAACGCGCCAACCCAGCCCTGCTCAAAGCCAGCCGCAAACGCCGCATTGCCGCAGGCGCCGGCACCAACGTAGAGGAAGTCAACAAAATGCTCAAACAGTTTGAACAATCGCAACAAGTCATGAAAATGTTCAGCGGAAAAGGACTGGGCAAACTGATGCGTATGGCAAAAGGCATGAAGGGTATGAAAGGAATGTTCCCCGGAATGTAATCGGCAGGAAATATAAGGGAGGTCGTCTGAAAACTGAAATTGGGTTTTCAGACAACCTCTTGGTATTGAGATTCTAGTCAGTCAAAAGCATGGCAATCTATAGTGGATTAACTTTAAATCAGGACAAGGCGACGAAGCCGCAGACAGTACAGATAGTACGGTAAGGCGAGGCAACGCCGTACTGGTTTAAAGTTTAATCCACTATACTATTACAAAAGATAATAGTTAGTCTCTAACTATAAAGTGCAACCGCCTTTACCCATGCAAGCACCTCCCGAGACAGTTTGCGCAAATAATTTACCGTCGAATCACCGCACGCCCCTGAAGCATACAATTCAACAGTTTTACCCTGCCAATAGCGCTTAGCAAGCCAAGAGGCACGCGCAAGATGAAAAGAATCACTGACAATGATGATTTCGTTCGCATCCCGTAGCTTCGGTCCACTCAGCACGATATTTTCATATGTACTTTTTGAATGTTCTTCCAACCGTATTTTTTCGGACGGTACGCCCATTTCCACGGCCATATCGCGCATAGTTTGGGCTTCATTGCTGCCGTCCCCGTCCGTTCCTCCGCTCATCAGCAATTCACCCACCTTACCTTGCCGATACAGCCTGACACCTGCTTCAACCCGCGAGCGCAAACAAGGATTAGGTTTTCCTCTGCGGTTAACAGCATTACCTAAAACAACGGCAATATCGGCAGAAGACAGGTTTTCAGACGACCTTTTTTCCACATTGACTGCACATAGATGCAGCCAGCCCAAAACAGTACACCATACCAAAAAACAAACGATGCACAATATCCAATACTTTTGCATTAATACTCCGGTGGATTTTGACCTTGGGTCATCATAGCATAATTTCTTTCAGCATCTTTCAAGGCTTCAGACAACCCCTTAGCCGCCAATTACTTATTGCATCCCTCCCCTTCCATCTTTATAATGCGCACACTCTTACGGGAGTAGCCATCTGATTTTCACTGACAATCAGAGCCGTTATCAACATAATTGACCGAGTTCGACAAAGATCAGTCATGGTGGCGGCATCTTCCTGACAACAGGAAGACAGGCAAGACGTAAGCGTTGTCCATACCCTTGCGGGCGGTGTGTGCAACGCTTTTTGTTTTTGCCCGCTTCGGTTGAGTATCTTATGGAAGCATTTTTCTCTTCAATGTTGGGCGTTGCCATTGCCGAAATCGGCGATAAAACGCAACTGCTCGCCCTTTTCCTTGCCGCTCGTTTTGCCCAGAAAAACGCGGTAGTCTCCGGCATCTTCATTGCCACTTTACTGAATCATTTAGTCTCCGCATTTGTCGGTGTATGGTTAGCGGAAACCGTTTCCCCCGATACCGTCAAATGGGCGGTCGGCATCAGCTTCATCGCGGTCGGCTTGTGGCTGCTCCTGCCTGATAAAGATGAAAATCCCGACAGCCGTTGGCTCAAATACGGCGCGTTCGGGGCGACGGTTTTTCTGTTTTTCATGGCGGAAATCGGCGATAAAACCCAAATCGCCACGGTCTTGCTGGCGGCAAAATACCAATCCTTATCCATGGTCGTACTCGGCAGCGTTGCCGGATTGATGTTGGCAACCGTCCCGGTGGTTTATTTGGGCGATATGCTGATGAAAAAAATCCCCGCCAAAGCCGTGCGGATTTCCGCCTGCGTACTGTTTTGCGTATTGGGCGTCATCACTTTGGCCGGTGGCGGCATTATGTTGAAATAGGTCGTCTGAAATGTGGGAAATCTTATTCAGACATCCGGATTTTGTCGCCGTCAACAAACCTTGCGGCGTATCCGTACATCAGGAAGAGGGCGAAGTCAGCCTGACGCAGACGCTGGCGGCGCAGCTCGGTCTTGAGCAGGTTTGGCTGCTGCACCGCTTGGACAAACTGACCAGCGGCGTGCTGCTGTTTGCCTTAAACCCGCAAAGCGCGTCGGTGCTGGCGCAGCAGTTTGCCGCCAAAACCATGCGTAAAACTTATTTGGCACTGGCAACGGACAAGCCGTCTAAGAAGCAAGGTTGGATCAAAGGCGATATGGAAAAATCGCGGCGCGGCGCATGGAAACTGACGCGCGGCATGGAAAATCCCGCTGTGACCGAATTTGGCAGCCACAGTTTAGAACCCGGCCTGCGCCTGTTCGTCCTGCATCCGCATACGGGCAAAACCCACCAACTCCGTGTCGCCATGAAAAGCTTGGGCAGCCCGATTTTGGGCGATACGCTCTACGGCGGGAAGCCTGCATCGAGGATGTTCCTTCATTCCTGGAAAATCAAATTTGATTATCAAGATCAGGCGTTTGAAATCGTCGCGCCCTTGAGTGAGGAATGGCCGCCATTAGATTTCATTTATGAATAAATCCAAAATATCTGACAAGGTTTCGTGTATCGCATCAGATAATCGAAAATAAAAAACCGCTAAGAAAGCGGGTAGTTAGGGCAACACCTTTCAAAGCCGAAAATAATACGGGTGGCGTGGTTTTCTTTCCAGCGGTGTAGATTGTCGTTATGCCAGCGGCGGGCGATTGATTCAAAGGTATTTAGGGCGGCGGCTTGCCG
>NZ_KV812125.1:5020-8743 GCF_001813335.1 Neisseria sp. HMSC055H02
CTGTTGCTTGGCTTCGCTGGGGTCTTGCCCAGATACAAGCAAGCGGCGGGCATTCTCGGCAGCGGCGCAGGCTTCTACCAGTGATACGGTCGGATATTTCCCGATTGAAAGCGTTTTACGTTTGCCGTTATGCGAAAAATCAAACCGCCATAACTTCCCGCCGCTTGTATTGATATACAAATATAAGCCCTTGCCGTCATTCAGCTTAAACGGTTTTTCGGCAGGCTTGGCGTTTTTGATTTGTCGGTCATTCAGCTTCATTTTTACGGTATTTTTTCGAGGTATTTTTCAGATACCGCAAAAGATACCGTAAATTTTAGGTTACTCCAATTAGGCTGAATTAGACGAAATTATACAATCAGAAAGAAGACAATAGGCTGAATTAGACGAAATTATACAATCAGAAAGAAGACAATAGGATAGCAATCAGTCCGAGAGCCTTGTATTTATTGAGATTGGTTGATGGTATTAGATGGGATTAAACGAAAAAAAACGCCTAGAATTTCTAAGCGTTTTTGTGTGTTGGTGCCGACAGCGAGATTTGAACTCGCACAGCCTACGGCCACTACCCCCTCAAGATAGCGTGTCTACCAATTTCACCATGTCGGCATTTTGAAAACTGTTATTTCTGCTGCTGAGGAGCGGGTGCAGCAGGTGCGGATTGGTTTTCAGCGGGAGCGGCAGGTTTCGGAGCCTGCTGGGTTTGTTTCACATTGCTGAAGTCCAAACCATGTTTGTTTGTATGGGTATGGATATAAACCATTGCCATGCAGGTTGCGAAGAAGAAAGTCGCTGCGATGGCGGTTGCGCGGCTCAGGAAGTTTGCGTTGCCTGCAGAACCGAATACGCCCTGCGCGCTGCCGCTGCCTGACCCGAAGGTCGCGCCTGCGTCCGCGCCTTTGCCGTGTTGCAGCAATACTAACACAACCACTGACAAAGCGGAAATAATATTAATAATCCAGATAAGGGTTTTAAAGGCTTCCATATGTTTTCTACGAGGCTTGTGCTGCGTTGATGATGGCGGTAAATGAGTCATACGATAATGACGCGCCGCCAACCAATGCGCCGTCTACATGAGGTACTGCGAAGATGTCGGCTGCATTGTCTGCTTTCACACTTCCGCCGTAAAGAACGCGGATTTTAACATCGCTTCCGCACAAAGACAAGATTTCTTTGTAGATGAATGCGTGCATGTCGGCAATTTGTTCTACGGTGGCGACTTTGCCGGTGCCGATTGCCCATACCGGTTCGTAGGCGACGGCGATGTTTTGGGTGTTCAGTCCATGCAATACGGAGAGTTGGTGGGCGATGACTTCGTGTTCTTTGCCGGCTTCGCGCTCTTCGAGGCTTTCACCGACGCACAATAGGGGAATGAGGCCTACGTTGAGGACGTTTTCCATTTTGCGGCGTTGGATTTCGTTTTTCTCGCCGAAATAGAGGCTTCGTTCGGAGTGTCCTATGAGGACGATGTCTGTGCCGATATCGGCGAGCATTTCTGCGGAAACTTCGCCTGTGTAGGCGCCGTTGTTGGGGAAGCGGCTGACGTCTTGGGCGCAGGTGAGGATGCGGTTGTTGAGGACAATCTGCATGGCGTTGTGCAGTTGCAACAGGTAAACGGTCGGGGCGGCGAGGCCGATGAGGACGCGTTCGGCGGTGGGCATGATGCGGAAGCGGTGCATGAGTGCGTTGTTGTTTTGGAGTCGGCCGTTCATTTTCCAGTTGCCGATGACCCATTTTTGATCCCACATTCCGATTTGGTGATACATCTTTTTTGCTCCGTGTTGTGTTTCTTTGGCTGTACGCTGCGTGTAGCGTGATGTAACGTGAAGTTTAGTGGATATGCGACGGGTTCGCAACTTGAAACGGGATGCCCGGGGTCGTCTGAAATGCTGTTTCAGACGACCTGTTTTATAATAACTGCTTGATATACACATATATAGGACATGGCTATGCACGCGCTTCATTTTTCGGCTTCGGACAAGGCCGCGCTTTATCGGGAGGTGTTGCCGCAGATTGAGTCTGTGGTGGCGGACGAGACAGATTGGGTGGCGAATTTGGCGAACACGGCGGCGGTTTTGAAGGAGGCGTTCGGCTGGTTTTGGGTGGGTTTTTATTTGGTCGATACGCGCACGGACGAATTGGTTTTGGCGCCGTTTCAGGGACCTTTGGCGTGTACGCGGATTCCGTTCGGACGCGGGGTGTGCGGTCAGGCTTGGGCGAAGGGCGAGACGCTGGTCGTTAAGGATGTCAACGCGCATCCCGACCATATTGCCTGTTCGTCGTTGTCGCGTTCGGAAATCGTGGTTCCGCTGTTTTCAGACGACCTCTGTATCGGCGTGTTGGACGTGGATAGCGAACACCTGGCGCAGTTTGATGAAACGGATGCTTTGTATTTGGGCGAACTGGCGAAGATTTTGGCGAAACGGTTTAAGGCTTCGCGTCAGGCGGCTTGAGACTGAAAAACAGGCGGGCGGCGCGCGCTGAAGTTGGCGCGGCGGGAGTGTGGTTTTATAATGTCTGCCATTGCTAAAACAATTATTTAACGGAGCACAAAATGGATTTTGAAAAAGCGCGGTTCAACATGGTCGAACAGCAAATCCGTCCGTGGGATGTATTGGATTTTGACGTTTTGGACGCTTTGGAGGAGATTCCGCGCGAGCGTTTCGTGAACGAGTCTTTGCAGGGTTTGGCGTATGCCGACATGGAGCTGCCGCTTGCCAACGGACATAAGATGCTCGAGCCGAAAATCGTAGCGCGGTTGGCGCAGGGTTTGAAGCTGACCCAAACCGATACGGTTTTGGAAATCGGCACGGGTTCGGGCTATGCGACCGCGCTTTTGGCGAAACTGGCGGGCAAAGTGGTTTCAGACGACCTCGATGCCGAGCAGCAAAACCGCGCCAAAGCAGTGTTGGACGGCTTGGCTTTGAACAATATCGATTATGTGCAAAACAACGGGCTGACCGAGCCTTCCGCGGGTGCGCCGTTTGATGCGGTTTACGTCGGCGGCGCGGTGGACCGCGTGCCTGACGTATTGAAAGAACAGTTGAAAGACGGCGGCCGCATGGTGGTCATCGTCGGCCGTCAGCCGGTACAGCGCGCGCTGCTGATTACGCGCAAGGGCGGCAAATTTGAAGAAAAAGTCCTGTTCGACACGCTGGTCGCGCATTTGGACGACAAAGAAAACCGTCCTTTCGGCGATTTCGATTTTTAAACTTTTTTGAAATCAAAGGTCGTCTGAAAACCAGCCGGACATGGCGAAACGTTTTCAGACGACCTTTCATCGTTTCCATCATTTCACACACACAATATCATGACGATCCCGCAACTCACTCCGCTGCAACTGCAACAATGGCAGGAAGAAGGCCGCGCGTTCCATCTGCTGGACGTGCGAACCGACGAGGAAACAGCCGTCTGCGCCCTGCCTGACGCCATCCATATCCCGATGAATCTGATTCCGCTGCGCCAAAACGAGCTGCCCGACGACGATTTGCCGATTGTGGTTTACTGCCACCACGGCATCCGCAGCCTGCATACGGCGATGTATCTGGCGAACGCAGGTTTTGAAAATCTGTTTAACCTGCAAGGCGGGATTGATGCTTGGGCTTTGCAGGTGGATGGGACGATGGCGAGATATTGATAACGCTAAAAGGTCGTCCGAAAACCTTGATTCGGTTTTTCAGACGACCTTACACTTAATATAGTGGATTAAATTTAAATCAGGAC
>NZ_KV812125.1:8843-43826 GCF_001813335.1 Neisseria sp. HMSC055H02
TACTGGTTTAAAGTTAATCCACTATAATCCTCTATTGCAAGGAATGTTCATGATACCCCAAACCGTCTTAGACTTCTGGTTTACCGAAGAAAACCGTCCTTTTCTGTTTGCCAAAAACGATGGATTCGATGCCGAGATTCGCGCGCGATTTTTTGATGTCTGGCAACAGGCGGCCCGTGGCGAGCTTGCACACTGGCGCGACACCCTGCAAGGCAGGCTCGCCGAAATCATCCTGCTCGACCAATTCTCGCGCAACCTGTTTCGCAACAGCTCCCAAGCATTTGCCCAAGATTTAGCCGCTCTCATCCTTGCCCAAGAAGCCGTCCGTCAGCCCAGTTTCGCCGACCTCCTATCGCACGAACGCCATTTCATGCTCATGCCGTTGATGCACAGCGAAAGTCAAGTTGTCCACGAACAAGCCGTTCCTCTGTTTGAACGCTATACCGACGGACACGCATTGGATTTTGAAATCAAACACAAAGTCATCATCGACCGCTTCGGACGCTATCCGCACCGCAATGCCGTATTGGGACGTGAAAGCACGGAGGAAGAGGCGGAATTTTTGAAGCAGGAAGGTTCGTCATTTTAATTTGGGTTTCAAAATTTGAAGGTCGTCTGAAAACCATTTTTCAGACGACCTTCTTTCATATTCTCGCTTCAATAATGTGGCGGAATTTCATCACGCAGGCTGTAAGGTTCGCGCTCTCCGTTTGCGCCTTTATCCTGCATTTTCTGATAAAGCAGCCTCAACTGCGCCTGCTGCAAATCCAGCGTCTGCTGCATTTTCGCCACCGTATCGTTCAGGCTGCCGATTAAGTCTTCCTGAAGCGCGGTTTGGATTTCCAGCTCGGCGATGCGGTGTTCCAATTCGTCCATTTCACTCATTTACAGCACCATCGCGGCAATCCAGCCGGCAATCATCAGCGGGATATTGTAGTGGATAAAGGTTGGGATGACGGAGTCACGGATGTGGTCGTGTTGTCCGTCGGCGTTCAAACCCATGGTCGGACCGAGCGTCGAGTCGGACGCGGGCGAACCGGCATCGCCCAATGCGCCCGCCGTACCAACGATGGCGACGGTTGCCAGCGGCGAGAAGCCGAGGCTGATACACAACGGCACATAAATTGCGGTAATGATCGGCAAAGTAGAGAAAGAAGAGCCGATGCCCATGGTGACCAACAATCCGACAAACAACATGGCAAATGCCGCCATGCCTTTATTGCTGCCGAAAAGTTGCATACTGTGTTCGACCAGCGGTTTGATTTCGCCTGTCGCGGTCATGACTGCCGCAAAGCCTTGCGCCGCAATCATGATGAAACCGACCATCGCCATCATTTTGATGCCTTCGCCGAACACATCGCTGGCAGCATCTCGGTTCATCACGCCGAGCATCATAAAGACAGCAAAACCCAGCATCGCGCCCAAAACCAGCGAATCTTCATACATCAACTGAATCGCAAAGCACACGCCGATTGCCACTGCCGCCACCAGACTGCGGTAAGCCGAAGGCTGGGGCTGTTCGGATGCTTCGCGGTTGTCTTCCGTATCGACGGTATTGGTTTGATAAATGCGTGATTTGCGGTAGTGGACAAACGCCGCCAGCAGCCCCGCCACCATACCCAAAGCAGGAATCGCCATCGCGTGCATGACGCTGATGCCTTTTACGTCCCCGCCCGCAGATTTGATGTTGCCCAAGAGGATGTCGTTTAAGAAAATTGCGCCGAAGCCGAAGGGCAGGAACATATAAGTCGTAACCAATCCGAACGTAATCACGCAAGTAATCAATCGACGGTCGACTTTCAAACGGTTAAACACCAGCAAAAGCGGCGGAATAATCATCGGGATGAAGGCAATATGGATAGGCACAACGTTTTGACTCATGATGCCCATCGCCAGAATAATCAGCAGCAGCGTCCATTTCACCGAACTCTCGCCTTTCGCGGCATCCTGACTGTTGTTGAGTTTGCGGATAATGCCGCCCGCAAGCTGCTGCGGCAGCCCCGAATAGGTAATCGCCATCGCAAACGCACCGAGCATCGCATAAGACAAAGAAATCCGCGCGCCGCCCTTCAAGCCTTCGTTAAACACGGGAATAATCCCCGACTGCGTTACATTGCCCGCCGTATCCACGATGTTTTCCAGCGGCATTCCCGCCACCAGTCCGCCGACGAACGCACCGACAGTCAGGCTCAATACGACGTGTACCCGCGATAGCGACAACACGAGCATAACGATTACTGCAACCACTACGGCATTCATGCCTTTTCTCCGTTTCAGACGACCTGTCGGCCATCTATTTATATATTAAAAGAAACATCATAACCTAACATGATTTAACACGCTAGGGCAAACCGCCTTTCAACCGACCCGCCCTACCCCGCACCCAAAATAAAGGTCGTCTGAAAACGAGAGAAACCAGTTTTCAGACGACCTCGGATAGTTTTTGGGTTTCAACTACCGCGTGCATGCGTACCGTACACACCTACACCCGATGCCCGGTTTCAACCGTCAGATTCTCGAATCTGACGGCTTTTGAGATGGCAGGCTTTTGTCGAATACAAGTATCCGGCCTACGGCTGACTGTCCATCTTTTCAGACGACCTTGGATGGGTTTTGGGGTTCAACAACCGCATGCGTGCGTACCGCACACACCCTACACCCGATGCCCAGTTTCAGTAGGTCAGATTCTCGAATCTGACGGCTTTTGAGATGGTAGGCTTTTGTCGGATACAAGTATCCGACTATGGGTATACAAAAAACTACAATTTATTGTTTTTAAATAAATTTTCAATGGATAGATTAAATCCACCATCAGGTTTTCCTAAAATCGCATCATAAAGAACTACACTCAACTCTGATTGTGGCAAATTGAAATCACGCTTATATGGTGTTATTTCCCATCCTTCTGCCTCAGCTCTTTCCCCATACCTTTGAACTGCCCCCGGAATCAAATTAGCTGCTTGTTTTTTAGAAATCTGACGTTTTTGGTATTCATCTGATGCATATCTACAAGCCCTATAAATAAAATTATACATTTGAGCTACGGAATATTTTTGGAGAAGCTTATTGAATACCGCTTTTGTTTTTTCTCCTGGAGAAAAAACAAAATGACGTGCTGTCAATTGATAATCCAAATAAGCTAAACATTCCTGTAATGCAACTTCTTCACAGAGCTGTTTTATCTCTAAAGAGTATGTATCAAAAAACTCTGGCATACAGACTATTTCTCCAATCATTGACTGAAGAGAAGAAATATTTTCCTTAGAATTTATCAACCAAATTACTTCAGTTATAGAAAAGCTGAAAGATCCGTCATCATGAAAATTAAAAGCTGATAGATTGCTACTGGGGTCAATCAAAAGTATGTTGTCCCTGTATAACTGCCTAAGGATTTCAATACTGTAATTTTCATTTGGCGTAAATCTTATTCCATAAATATCGGAATAAGCTTGTAGTTCGGACAATTCCTCATTTGCAGAAAATCTTATTAGTGTAAAAAGAAAAATAATCTGCTTTAGAGAAGCTTCCGAAAAATCAAAAAGATGATGTTCCAAGCTAAATGAAACATCATTAATCAATTGCGCTCTCTGCTTTCTTTCCTTTTCTGTTTTTTCTAATTCTTTTTTCTTCTCCTCTTCCTGTTTTTCATATAAAAACTGTTGCTGTTGTTTCGCTCTGCACTCCATACAGATCATATTGTTTTTTTTAATAAGCTTATAAAATTCGGTTCGATTATGGCAAACATGTTGTTTTCCACAGGAAATACAAACCGTGTCAGAAATATAAGCAATACATGATTCTTTCACCATTTTGTATAGAGTAGGGGTATTAATTCCATATTGCCCTGACAATTCTTTTACATCATAGATAAAATGACCATCTTTGTTAATTTGCCAATAATTTTGGCACAGGGCTTTAATGGTTTCGTCATTATTCAAAAATTCCAAATAAATCATCGTTATTCCTCTTCAATGCGCCTCTTCCCAATTCATCCCCACGCCAACCTCCGCCACCAGCGGCACTTTCAACATCCCTTCATCTACTTTCGCCATAATCTGCGGCAGTTTTTCTTTCACTGAATCCAGTTCGGCTTCAGGTACTTCCAGCACCAGTTCATCATGCACCTGCATAATCAGTTTGCTTTGTAAGAAGTCGTCTGAAAGCCAGCGGGACACGTCTATCATGGCGCGTTTGATGAGGTCGGAGGCGGTGCCTTGCATGGGGGCGTTGATGGCGGCGCGTTCGGCTCCGGCGCGGGCGTTGGCGTTTTTGTTGCGGATGTCGGGCAGGTAGAGGCGGCGGCCGAACAGGGTTTCGACGAAGCCTTGGGCAGCGGCTTGTTCTTTGGTGCGCTGCATGTATTCGGCGACGCCGGGGTAGCGGGCGAAGTAGCGGTCGATGAAGGTTTTGGCGGACAGGTTGTCTATGCCCAGCGATTTGGCGAGGCCGTATTGGCCCATGCCGTAAATCAGGCCGAAGTTGATGGTTTTGGCGTAGCGGCGTTGTTCGGACGAGACGTTTTCGGGAGCGATGCCGAATACTTCGGCGGCGGTGCGGCGGTGTACGTCTTCGCCGTTTTGGAACGCGGCAATGAGGGTTTTGTCGCCGGAGAGGTGCGCCATGATGCGCAGCTCGATTTGGGAATAGTCGGCGGAAACGATGACGTTGCCTTGCGGTGCGGTGAAGGCGCGGCGCACGCGGCGGCCTTCGGCGGTGCGGATGGGAATGTTTTGCAGGTTGGGGTTGTTGCTGGCGAGGCGGCCGGTGATGGCGACGGCTTGGGCGTAGGTGGTATGCACGCGGCCGTCTTTTGGGGAAATCATTTCGGGCAGTTTGTCGGTGTAGGTGGATTTGAGTTTCGCCAGGCTGCGGTTTTGCAGGATGATTTTGGGCAGGGGGTAGTCGGGCGCGAGCTGTTCGAGCACGGCTTCGTTGGTGGAAATGCCGCCTTTGGCGGTTTTTTTCAGACCTTTGGTGGGGATGCCCATTTTGTCGAACAGGATTTCTTGAAGCTGTTTGGGCGAGTTGAGGTTGAACGGCTGTCCGGCGGCGGCGTAGGCTTCTTGTTCGAGCTTCATCAGCTCAGCGCCGAGTTCGGCGCTTTGGCGGGCGAGTTCGGCGCGGTCGATTTGCACGCCGTTGCGTTCCATTTCAAACAATACCTGCACGACGGGCAGCTCCATTTTTTCATACATTTCAAGCTGTTTGGCGTCCATTTGTGCGCGCAGGTGCGCTTCGAGGCGCAGGGCGAAATCGGCGTCTTGGGCGGCGTATTCGGTCGCCTGCCCGATGGCGACGTCGGCAAAACCGATTTGCTTCGCACCTTTGCCACACAACGATTCGTAGGTAATGGTTTCCAAGCCGAGCCAGCGTTCGGACAATTCGTCCAAGCCATGTCCCAGATGGCTCTCGATGATGTAGGAAGCGAGCATGGCGTCGCCGGCAATGCCGTTCAGCGCAATGCCGTAGTTGGCGAAAACGTGTTGGTCGTATTTGAGGTTTTGCCCGATTTTTTTCAGGGCTGGGTTTTCCAAATGCGGTTTCAGACGGCCTAATACGTCTTGCAAATCAAGCTGTTCTGGCGCGGCGGTCAGGCTGTGGCCTACGGGGATGTAAACCGCTTCGCCCGCTTGGAACGCAATGCTGATGCCGACCAGCGCGGCGTTCATCGCGTCTAGGGACGTGGTTTCCGTATCGATGCCGATTTTGTCCGCCTGCGACAGTCTGTCCAACAAAGCGGCAAACTGCGCTTCGGTAGTAATGGCTTGATAATCCAGCTTTTCGGGAGCCGGGGCATGTTCTATGATTTTTTCAGACGACGTTTCCATGTCCAAAGCCGCCTGTTCGCCTATCGTATCGCTGCCGAACAAATCGCCGTCCGCCGCTTCGTGCATACGGCTTTCCGCTTCTTTCAGCCAAGTGCGGAAGCCCCAGCGTTTGAAATCGACCGCAAGCTGCGACCATTTCGGCGAAGTGCGGCGCAGGCTTTCGAGGCCGTCTGAAAGCTCGGTGTGCAAGTCCACATCGGTTTTAATCGTCACCAAATCATACGAAAGCGGCAGTTGGGGCAGCGCGGCTTGCAGGTTTTCGCCGACCTTGCCCTTGATTTCCGCAGCGTGCTCCATCACGCCAACCAGCGAGCCGTAGGCTTCCAGCCACTTCACCGCTGTTTTCGGGCCGCACTTCTCCACGCCCGGCACATTGTCCACCTTGTCGCCCATCAGCGCGAGATAATCGCGGATTTGGTCGGGGCGCACGCCGAATTTTTCCTTCACGCCTTCAATGTCCAGCGTTTCTCCGCTCATCGTGTTCACCAGCGTCACGCGCTCGTTTACCAACTGCGCCATGTCCTTATCGCCGGTGGACACCACCACGTTCCAACCCGCTTCGCCGGCCATCGCCGCCAGCGTGCCGATAACGTCGTCCGCTTCCACTTGCGGAATCACCAGCACCCGCCAGCCCATCAACCGCACCAAATCCGGCAAGGCTTCCGCCTGCGGGCGCAAATCGTCCGGCATCGGCGGGCGCGTCGCCTTGTAGTCGGGGAACATCTCGTGGCGGAAATTCTTGCCCTTCGCATCAAACACCACCGCGCAATAATCGTGCACATAATCCGCCCGCAGCCGGCGCAGCATGTTCAACACGCCGTAAAGCGCACCCGTCGGCGCACCGTCAGGCGCAGACAACTGCGCCATCGCGTGATAAGCGCGGTAGAGATAAGAAGAGCCGTCAACGAGAAGGAGAGTGGGTTTGGACATAGCGAACCTGCTTGAAATAAGTGAAAAATAGATGGACGGATTATAAAGGAAAAGGCAAGAGGTCGTCTGAAAGCAAGTTTTCATGGCATAACACGTTCCACTCAAAACGCCCTCCCCTTTCTATAGTGGATTAACTTTAAACCAGTACGGCGTTGCCTCGCCCTTACCGTACTATCTGTACTGTCTGCGGCTTCGTCGCCTTGTCCTGATTTAAATTTAATCCACTATACATCCATACCGTTAGACATTGCCGTAAAAAAGGTCGTCTGAAATTTCAGCCGACCTTTTCATATACCCGCAACACGCTATTCGTCAATATTCCGCCGAATGCCAAAACGGCTGCCCTACGGTCGGCGTACTTGCTTGCGCTTTGGTGCGCGCCTCGACCGGTTCGGCTTCAAATGCCAGCCGTCCGGATTCGACGGCGAGTGCGAAGGCGCGCGCCATGTTGACGGGGTCGCCGCTGCGGGAAACGGCGGTGTTCAGCAATACGCCGTCAAAACCCCATTCCATCACTTGCGCCGCCTGCGAGGGCAAACCCAAGCCCGCGTCGATAATCAGCGGCGTGTCGGGCAGGCGTTCGCGCAGGACGTTCAGTGCATAGGCGTGAACCGCGCCCAAACCCGTGCCGATCGGCGCCGCCCACGGCATTAACGCCTGACAGCCCGCGTCGAGCAGGCGGCGGCAGGCAATCAGGTCTTCGGTGCAATAAGGCAGCACTTTGAAGCCGTCTTTAATCAGGATTTCCGCCGCTTCAACAAGCTGGAAGACGTCGGGCTGCAACGTGTCGTCGTCGCCGATGAGCTCGAGTTTGATCCAATCGGTTTCAAATACTTCCCGCGCCATCTGCGCCGTCGTTACCGCTTCCTGCACGCTTTGGCAGCCTGCTGTGTTCGGCAGCACGGGGACGCCGCTTTCTTCCAACAGCGACCAAAACCCCTGACCGTGCGCCTCGCCTCCGCTTCCCGCACGACGCAGCGAGACGGTAATCATCGCGGGGCGGGCGGTTTGGACGGATTGTTTGAGGATTTCGGGCGTCGGGTAGGCAGCCGTGCCGAGCAGCAGCCGTGAAGGGAAAGTTTCTCCGTATAGGGTGAGCATGATGGGTTCCTTTGTAAGGTTGTTTTGGGGACAGGGGTCGTCTGAAAAGGCAAAACCGCCTAGCCGCCGACCACCGGCCGCACAATATCGACTTTGTCGTTTTCGTTCAAAACCGTTTCCGCATATGCGCCTTTGGCGACGAATCCGGTATTTACCGCGACGGCAAAAGGCTTTTGCGGCGCGGTTTGAGCGATGAGGTCGGCAACGGTTGTGCCGTGAAGTTCGGCGGGTTTACCGTTTAAGATGATGTTCATAGTTTCTCGATATTTCGTAGGTAAGTTTCTTTATTCGCGATGCGCCTGCCCTTGCTTGAACCCGTCGCCCCATTCCTTCAATGCCGTCAGCACGGGGGCAAGCGTTTTGCCGTAGTCGGTCAGGCGGTATTCCACTCGTGGCGGGACTTCGGGATACACAGTACGCAAAATGATGCCGTCGGCCTCCAATGCGCGCAGTTGCGCGGTCAGCGTGCGTTGCGACACATCGGGCAGGATGCGGCGGATTTGGTTGAAGCGCAGCGTACCGTCCGTGTGCAGGCGGTAGAGTATCGTGCCTTTCCATTTGCCGCCGATAACGGAAAGCGCGGCTTCCACCGAGCAGCCTTCGGCGCAGTCGTAGCTTGGGTGCGGTGTGCGTGGCATGGCAGTATCCTTTATGTAACTATCTGAAAAATAAGTGCGTTCTTGTTAATGGTGTGCTTCAGGCGCATGATACACGCTTTCAGACGACCTAACAGGAGAACATCATGAAAGCCATCGGCTTCACCCGCCCTTTGCCCGTTTCCAACCCTGAAGCCCTGCTCGACATCGAAATGCCCGAACCCGAACTGCGGCCGCACGATATTTTGGTTGCCGTGCAGGCGGTTTCAGTCAATCCTGTCGATGTGAAAGTTCGGGCGGCGCATACGCCTGCGGCAGGGCAGTACCGCGTATTGGGTTACGACGCGGCAGGCATTGTTCAGGCGGTCGGTAGCGAAGTGCGGAATTTCAAAGTCGGCGACGAAGTGTATTACGCGGGCGCCATCAACCGCCAAGGTTCGAACGCTCAATTACAAGCGGTGGACGCGCGCATTGCCGCCAAAAAGCCGCGTTCGCTGGATTTTGCCCAAGTCGCCGCGCTGCCACTGACGGCGATTACCGCATGGGAAACGCTGTTCGACCGCTTGGACGTCAACAAACCCGTGGCAGGCGGCGCAAATGTGCTGCTTTTAATCGGCGGCGCAGGTGGGGTCGGCTCGCTTGCCATCCAGTTTCTGAAAAAGCTGACTGACATTCAAGTCATCGCCACCGCCTCCCGCCCCGAAAGCCGCGCGTGGGTGAAGGAATTGGGGGCGGATTTCGTCATCAACCATCATGAAAACATGGCGGAACAGGTTGCCGCGTTAAATATCGGCGCGCCATCGTTTGTTTTTTCCACTAACCATACCGACCGCCATCTGCCGCAAATCGTGGAACTCATCGCCCCGCAAGGCAGAATCGCGCTGATTGACGACCCCGAAACGTTGGACGTGAACCCGCTCAAAGGCAAAAGCCTGTCGCTGCATTGGGAATTTATGTTTACCCGCCCGCTACGCGAAACGGCAGACATCGAACGGCAGGGCGAAATCCTGGCCGAAACCGCGCGGCTGGTGGATGAAGGCATCATCCGCCCGACCGCCACCCAAGTCCTGCACGGCATCAATGCTGCTAACCTGCGCCGCGCACATGAGATGCTGGAACGCGGGGATATGGTCGGCAAACTGGTGGTGGAAGGCTGGGACAACTGAATCCGCCGATTATTTTTACGCCGTTATGCCCGCTTCTGCCTGTATGGCATCCGAAATGACGGCAATCGAATATCCTAATTGAGCAGGTCGTCTGAAATTTGGCTTTCAGACGACCTTATTCATCCCACAAAGCCTGAAAAGCTTTAACCACCGCTTCGGGATTTTCCGCTTCGGTAACGGCGCGGACGACGGCGAGTGAGGAAACGCCGGTGGCAAGGACGGCTTGGGCGTTGTTTAAATCGATGCCGCCGATGGCGACGACGGGCGTGCTGCCTGCCTGTTTCACATATTCGCGCAGTTTGTCCAAGCCTTGCGGGGCGGTGGGCATTTGCTTGGTTGTGGTCGGGAAAATCGCGCCGCTGGCGACGTAGCTGGGATGTACGGACAGGGCGCGGTCGAGTTCGGCGACGGAGTGCGTACTTAAACCCAAACGCAAACCAGCGGCGGCGATGGCGGCAAGGTCGGCGGTGTCCATGTCTTCCTGTCCGAGATGCACGCCGTATGCGCCCGCTTCTATTGCCTCGCGCCAGTGGTCGTTGATGAAAAGCTGCGTGCGGCGGCCCTGACAGGCGGCGACGCAGCGGGCGATTTCGCGTTTCAATTCATCGCCGTGCAGGGTTTTGCAGCGCAGTTGCACCGTGTCGGCACCTGCTTTGACCATGCGCTCCACCCAATCGGCGGTGGGAACGACAGCGTAGAATTTGAGCGGGGATTTTAGGGGCGGGAAGGTCATGGGGTGTCCTTTTAAGTTATCGCTGATGACGTTCTTGCAGGCGTTCGGTATGCGCCCGCAGTTTTTCGTCATCGGCTTGGTATTCGTTTGAAGACAGCACGGCGGTTGCCGCTTCTATTTCCTGTGGCAGCAATAAGGTCGTCTGAAAACGTCTGATATAGGATGCTGCCTGTCTGATACGGCAGACATTCGGCGGCATTTGCGTTTTCAATTCACAATCACCGAGAAAAACCACCATCGAATGAAATTTTTCTTCCGACAGTTGCAGCAGTTCGGATAATGCCTTGATGTGTGCGTAATTTTGGCGCAACGGATTTTGAAAGTAGTGTTTCTGCTTATAGACGACTTGCGTCCATTTCGATTGCTTCTCGCTGCCGAAAATCCAACCTGTGTAATTCTTGGTTTCTATGACAAATATCCCAAAAGCCGAAACATAAATATGGTCGATTTGCGTCGTGCCGCTGCGGGATGGAATAATCAAATCGTGAAATTCGATATAGGTTTCTTCATCCAAATCTTTTCCGATTACTGAACGGACTGCCCGTTCGCCTATGCGTCCTTTCACTTTGGGATTTTGGAGCAGCGCTTTCAAAAAAAGCAGGGGAATGACGAGCAGGAAAATCCAAAATATACCTGACAGGTTTCCCATTGCTTGTTCAATCATGACGTTTTCCTTTTTGTTTTATTGTTTAAGTTAAGGTGAGCAGCTTGGTATAGCCATCTAATGGGGTCGTCTGAAAACATCGAGTATTCACATTCATACCGTAAAGTAGAAGACGGATGACACTTGATGGGAAGCTTCCACTTTTATAACCAACGGCGAACGCGCCGACAGTAAGACTCGTACTCTGCACCGAATTTCTGCGCCAAAACGCGTTCTTCTGGCATGATTTGAAAACGCGTCATATAGGCAACAAATGCAGCCAAAAACAACCACGGCAGCGGGTGCGCCAAATAGCCCGCCCAGGCGACCAGCCAGCAGCCCAGACCCGCATACATCGGGTTGCGGCTGAAACGGTACACGCCGTCTGAAACGAAGTGTTCAGTTTGTTCGGGGTTGAACGGGCTGACGGTCGTGCGCACACGGCGAAACGCCCACACACCTAATATGCCTAACAAAGTCCCAAACGCCATCAAAACAACCGACAGCAATATAGGAAAGCGCGGCATTATGTCAGCCAACGCCGACACTTGGGCAGAGATGTACATCAACAACGCACAAATAAAACATATCGCCGGCGGCGGAATTTTAGTTTCTAAATTCATATTGTTACCTTTATAAAACGGATAGCGCGACGTTTTCAGACGACCTCAAACTTATTTTTCAATATACGCCAAACCGCTTTCTTCATCACGTTCGGGCGCGTCTTTTCCGTCAAACAGTGCCACTGCCAATCTGACGGCGGCGGCGGTTACGGCGGGGGAAATCATGAAGCCGTGACGGAAAAGGCCGTTGATTTCAATCAGGCGTCGGGCGCGGCTGTAACGAATTTCGGGGTTGTGGTGGTTGAGCGTCGGGCGCAGGCCGGTGGCGATTTCGAGAATGTCGGCTTCGCCGAAGGCGGGGTGGACGGCATAGAGTGCGGATAAAAGTTCCAACCCGGAACGTACGCTGGCTGGGGCTTGGCTTTCGCTTTCGATTTGGGTCGCGCCGATGACGAAGACGTGGTTTTCTTTCGGGGCGATGTAGAGCGGGTAACGCGGGTGCAGCAGGCGCACGGGACGGTTGAGCGTGATTTCGGGCGTATAAACCCGCGCCACTTCGCCACGTATGCCGCGCAAGGTGCTGGTGTGTTCGGGGGATTGGTTCCACGCAGTTTTTGCGCCGTAGCCGCGGCAGTCGATCAGCCAGTCGTATTGGGCTTGCAGGTCTTCGGGGGCACATTCGTGTTCCCAATGGCAAGGGACGTTCATCCCGTCCAAAGCGTCGGCAAGTGCAGACAAGATTTGCTGTCCGTCGAGCTGGCCTTCGGTCGGCAGGTAGATGCCGTCTGAAAAGCGTCCGCCGAGTTGCGGTTCGCGTTTGGCGATGTCGTCGGCGCGCCAACGGACGATTTCGTCATCCGCTACGCCGCCGCGTTTGAGATGGCGGACGAACTCGCTGGATAATGGCTTGTCCTGCCCGTGCCACACAATCAGGCTGCCGTTTTCCTGCATCATGGTCGGCGTTTTCAGACGACCTCGTATGTCGCGCCACAGTGGAATGCTCTGCCTGCCCAGTTTGATGACTTCGGGCGTAGCCTCGACCGCTTCCGCAGCAGGCGCGAGCATGGCGGCGGCAACATAAGCGGCGGCGTGTTCGCCTTTGCGCCCACCCTTGTCAAAGAGGGCAATGGATAAACCTTGTTCTGCAAGTTGTAAAGCAGTCAGACGGCCGCAGAGGCCGCCGCCGAGAATGGCGATACGGGGCATGGTGGATTCCTTTGCAGTGTTTGGGCAGTCGGGAAGACGAAAGACAAGACGGAAGCGGAATCCACCGAATGGCGGGAAATGCGAGAAAGGGAACGGAAGCCTGAAAAGGCGTTTGACAGCTTGTTTCCTACGCAGGCATTACCCCGACAGGTTCTACGGATTCCGCTGTTGCGGTCTCAGCTGTTTGCGGGAACAAGCAGCACTCCGACAAGAAAAATATGAAGTTTATACAGATTTGTTTATTTTGGCAAAAGATCGTCTGAAAATACAAGTTTTCATGAAGTAAAATACTTTAAAAAAGTAATTTTCCAAATCAATCTTGGCACTTTGTCCAAATGAAACGCTCTATTAAAGAAATTTGTTTCAAAACACGAAAATGAAAAACTTCAAACACAAACAAATAACGATAAATAAATAATTACCTAAACTAAAAAATAATTTATAGCATGCAATTCAACATCTTGAATTACCAATAAAAAATGTCATCCGCAATGCGGATGACACTTAATTCCGAAGCAATTATTCGCTAACTGTATTATCAGCTTTATCAACCAATTCAACGAGTGCTAACGGAGCATTATCGCCTTTTCGGAAACCATACTTCAGCACGCGAACATAGCCACCATTTCGGGCAGCAAAGCGTGGACCCAATTCATCAAACAATTTAACCACAACATCACGATCACGAGTGCGGTCAAATGCCAAACGACGGTTTGCCAAGGAAGGTTTTTTACCCAATGTAATCAAGGGTTCTACTACGCGGCGCAATTCTTTAGCTTTAGGCAAAGTTGTCACAATAGTCTCGTGATTCAACAATGAGTTCGCCATATTACGCAGCATTGCAGCACGATGGCTGCTTGTACGGTTTAATTTGCGGTTACCATTACGATGACGCATGTCATTATCCTTTAATCTTCAAACTTACGGCTTTTCTAAGCCTACAGGCGGCCAAGCTTCCAATTTGGAACCTAGTGTCAAGCCTTTAGATGCCAACACTTCTTTGATTTCATTCAAAGACTTACGACCCAAATTCGGAGTTTTAAGAAGCTCTGTTTCAGTACGTTGAATCAAATCGCCAATATAATAAATATCTTCAGCTTTCAGACAATTAGCTGAACGTACAGTTAATTCCAAATCATCTACCGGACGCAGCAGGATAGGATCAATAGGAGAAGCTTTTTCTTCAACTTCTTCTACTGGAGTACCTTGCAAATCAGCAAAGATAGACATTTGATCAATTAAAATACGAGCGGCACTACGTACAGCTTCTTCAGGATCAATAGAACCATCAGTTTCAATATCTAAAACTAACTTATCTAAGTCCGTACGTTGCTCTACACGTGCAGGTTCAACTTCAAAGCTAACACGACTGATGGGCGAAAAGCTCGCATCCAACTGAATTGCACCAATCTGACGGTTTTCATCACGGACGACACGACGACCGGAAACAGATTGGTAGCCACGACCCTGCTCAACTTTGATTTCCATATCAATTTGACCGTTCTCAGCCAAATGACAAATAATATGCTCAGGATTTAAAACTTCCACATCATGTGGCAATTCGATATCACCGGCAACAACTGCTCCGGCACCTGACTTTTTCAAAGTTAACTTAACTTGGCCACGTCCATGCAGCTTAAATACAATACCTTTGACATTCAATAAAATATCGACAACATCTTCTTGAACACCATCAACAGTAGAGTATTCGTGCAACACACCGGAAATGGCCACTTCAGTAGGAGCAAAACCATTCATGGATGACAGTAAGATACGACGCAAAGCATTACCTAAAGTATGACCAAAACCGCGCTCAAACGGCTGCATAGATACTTTTGCACGAGTTGTAGATAAAGTATCGACATCAATTTGACGAGGTTTCAAAAATTCGGTTGTGCTATTTTGCATTTAACTGTCCCTCACTGAGCTAGCATTATTTAGAGTAGAATTCTACCACCAGCTGTTCATTAATATCGCCAGTTAATTCTGAACGATCCGGCATATTTTTAAATACGCCTTCCAATTTGTCTGGATCAACAGAAACCCAGCTTGGCAAACCGATTTGAGTTGCTAAACTTAAAGCTTCCTGGATACGAACTTGTTTTTTAGCTTTCTCACGAACAGCTACAACATCACCTGCTTTAACTTGGAAAGAAGGAATATTTACAACCTGACCGTTAACGGTAATTGCTTTATGAGAAACCAGCTGACGTGCTTCAGCACGGGTCGAGCCAAATCCCATGCGATATACGACATTATCCAAACGAGACTCTAACAATTGCAGCAGCAATTCTCCAGTAGAGCCTTTACGTCGATCTGCTTCTGCAAAATAGCGACGGAATTGACGTTCCAAAACGCCATAAATACGACGAATCTTTTGCTTTTCACGTAGTTGCAAGCCATAGTCAGACAAACGTGGTTTCTTTGCACCATGCTGACCAGGAGCTGAATCAAGTTTACATTTAGAATCCAAAGAACGACGAGCGCTCTTCAAAAATAAATCGGTGCCTTCTCGACGAGCCAATTTACATTTAGGGCCAATATAACGTGCCATGTTTCAATCACTCCTTTAAATACGACGTTTTTTAGGCGGACGGCAACCGTTATGAGGCAACGGAGTAACGTCGGTAATACTGGTAATTTTAAAACCAAGAGCGTTGAGTGCACGTACAGAAGACTCTCGACCGGGACCAGGGCCTTTTATACGAACTTCTAAATTTTTAACGCCATATTCTTGGGCAACTTTACCAGCTGCTTCTGCAGCCACTTGAGCTGCAAACGGTGTACTTTTACGAGAACCTTTAAAACCAGCGCCGCCAGAGGTAGCCCAAGACAATGCATTGCCTTGACGGTCAGTGATTGTAATGATGGTATTGTTGAAAGAAGCATGTACATGCACAATACCTTCGCTTACGGTTTTACGTACTTTTTTGCGTACACGCGAAGCTGTGTTTGCTTTAGCCATTAATAAAATTCCTTAAAAATTATTTTTTACCAGCAATCGCTTTACGCGGACCTTTGCGGGTACGAGCGTTTGTGCGAGTGCGTTGACCACGACAAGGCAAACCTCGACGATGACGGAAACCACGGTAACAACCCATGTCCATCAATCGTTTGATGCTCATCGTTACCTCACGGCGCAAATCGCCTTCCACTTCATACTTGGCAACTTGTTCACGCAAAGCGTCTAATTGAGCCTCGTCCAAATCTTTTGCTTTTGTAGTGGGAGCAATATTTGCTGCCTCGCAAATTAATTTAGCACGAGTAGCACCGATACCATAAATAGCCTGCAAGCCAATTACGATATGTGCATTATTAGGGATATTTACCCCTGCAATACGAGCCATATTTTTTCCTTTAAACGGCAAAGTTCGTCACTATACCACAAAGTCTTGCTAAAAGAAAAGTTCCCTTAACCTTGACGCTGTTTGTGACGAGGATCAGTACAAATTACACGAACCACTCGATTACGACGGATAATCTTACAGTTGCGGCAAATTTTCTTTACAGACGGTTGTACACGCATTATCTTTCCTTATATCGTTTTATCTAGCTCGGAAGACAATCCGAGCTCGAGTTAAATCATAAGGTGTCAGTTCTACCGTCACCTTATCCCCAGGAGAAATCCGGATATAGTGCATACGCATTTTCCCGGAAATATGACCTAATACAATATGGTCATTCTCAAGCTTTACTTTAAAAGTTGCGTTAGGTAGAGTTTCAAGAATCTCCCCCTGCATTTGTATGGTATCTTCTTTAGCCATAATTCTACTTACGTGATAAAGATTTCATATCAAGACCGCTCATTAAACTCTCATATTGCTGAGTCATGCGGTAAGAGTTAATTTGGGTACTAAAGTCCATTGTCACCACGACTAAAATCAGTAAAGATGTACCACCCAAATAAAAAGGAACATTCAAAGCTGTTGTCAAAAATTCTGGAATTAAACAAATAGTTGTAATATATAATGCACCAAACAAAGTGAGGCGCAATACAACCTGCTCCAGATACTGAGAGGTTTGCTTACCAGGTCGAATTCCCGGCACAAAAGCACCGCTTTTCTTCAAATTCTCTGCCATTTCTTTTGGACTAAAAACCAAGGCTGTATAAAAATAGCAGAAGAAAATAATTGTCATTGTAAATAACAAAATATATAAAGCTTGCCCATGCTGAAGCAAACCAGCAATTTTATGCAACAAACTACCGGTATCATTAGAACCAAACCAGCTTAACAACGTGGATGGAAACAAAATAATACTTGACGCAAAAATAGGAGGAATGACGCCTGCCATATTCAACTTAAAGGGCATATGTGTATTAGAACCTTGCATTACACCACTACCAACTTGGCGTTTCGCATAATGCACGGGAACTTTACGCTGTGCACTTTCAAAATATACAACAATATAAATTAATAGCAATGCACCAATAACGATTGACACAGCCGTAGGCATACCAATTGATCCTTGACTCGTTAAAGCTAATAATCTTGCTATACCGGAAGGAATACCGGCAGCGATACCAGCAGTAATAATCAAGGAAATGCCATTCCCAATCCCACGCTCCGTAATCTGCTCACCTAACCACATCAGGAACATTGTACCTGTGACTAAACTCACTACCGTAGAAATATGGAACTCCAAAGAATTAGTGACAACCACACCTTGCTGGAATACAAAGGTAGCTACACCAAAACTCTGTAAGATGGCTAATAGCACTGTACCGTATCTTGTATATTTTGTAATAACTTTTCGACCTGCCTCCCCTTCCTTTTTTAATGCCTTTAAAGAAGGAATAATTTCAGAGGCCAACTGAACAATTATTGATGCTGAAATATATGGCATTATGCCAATTGCGAATATACTAAAGCGCTCTAACGAACCACCAGAAAACATGTTCAACATGCCTAGTATGCCGTTCCCAGCGCTTTCGTATAATTTAGCTAAAGCAACAGCATCTACGCCAGGTACAGGGATATGGGCACCAATACGAAAAACAATTAACGCCCCTAAAAGAAACGTTAGACGTTTTTTCAAATCTCCAAATTTGGACAAGCCTGATAAAGATTGTTGATTAGCCACTATAATGCAAGCCTTATTCTTCCACTTTACCACCAGCAGCTTCAATTGCTGCTTTAGCCCCTTTAGTGGCTTTAATGCCCCTCAGGACAACAGCTTTTGAAAGCACACCAGAGGCAATAACTTTCACATTGGAAACAGTTGTAGGAACCAACCCGGCTTGCTTGAGAACTAATACATCAATCTCATTCACAGCGAGCAAGTTCAATTCACTCAAACGAATCTCAGCATTAGCAGCAGCAGTCAATGACTTAAAACCACGTTTTGGCAGGCGACGTTGTAAAGGCATTTGACCGCCTTCAAAACCTACTTTATGAAAACCACCGGAACGGCTTTTTTGACCTTTATGGCCACGGCCACCGGTTTTACCTAAACCGCTACCAATACCACGACCCACACGACGACGAGCGTGAGTAGCCCCCTCAGCAGGTTGAATAGAATTTAGAAACATATCAAGACTCCACTTTCAACAAGTAGCTGATTTTGTTAATCATACCACGGTTTTCAGGGGTATCTAAAACCTCTACTGTATGCTCACGATGGCGTAAACCTAAACCACGAGCACATGCACGATGAGATTCAATTGTACCAATCAGGCTCTTCACCAATGTAACTTTAATCTTTTTTTGCTCAGTCATGGTTTGCTCCCAAAATGTCTTCTACTGTTAGGCCACGTTTAGCAGCGATATCAGCAGGTGTATATAACTTAGACAAGCCATCTAATGTAGCTCGTACAATGTTATAAGGGTTTGTAGAACCATGCACTTTAGCAGAAATGTTATGAATACCCATAGCATCAAAAACTAAGCGCATAGGACCACCTGCCTTTACACCACTACCTTCTTTAGCGGGTTGCATAAAGACTTTAGTAGCGCCATGACGTCCAATAACCTCATGATGAATCGTACCATTTTTTAGAGGTACTTTAATCATAGAGCGACGAGCCTGATCCATTGCTTTTTGAACAGCTACCGGCACTTCTTTTGACTTACCTTTACCCATACCAATACGACCATCCCCATCACCAACAACAGTTAGCGCAGAGAAAGCCATGATACGACCACCTTTAACTACTTTAGTTACGCGATTAACTGCGACCATTTTTTCAATCAGGCCGTCACCACGTTCTTCAATTTCATGTTTTGCCATCTGAAAGTCTCCAATTATTAGAAGCTTAAACCATTTTCACGTGCAGCTTCAGCCAAAGCTTTCACTCGACCGTGATATTGGAAACCTGAACGATCAAAAGCAACTTTTTCTACGCCTACTGCTTTAGCTTTCTCAGCAATGCGCTTTCCTACTACTGCAGCCGCCTCGACGTTGCCACCAGATTTCAGACTACCACGCACTTCAGCTTCCAATGTAGAGGCTTGAGCCAATACTTTATCACCTTCAGCACTAATTACTTGAGCATAAATATGATTATTGCTACGGAACACACATAATCTTACCATTTTCAAGTCCGCAATACGTGCACGGGTTTTGCGTGCACGACGGAGTCGGGTTGTATGTTTATCCATTAGTGAACCTCAATTATTTTTTCTTGGCTTCTTTCATCACTACCACTTCACCTACATAACGAACACCCTTACCTTTATAAGGCTCAGGAGAACGGAATGCACGAATTTCAGCAGCGACTTGACCAACTACTTGTTTATCTGCACCAGTCAAAACGATCTCTGTTTGGCTAGGAGTTTGAACAGAAACACCTTCAGGCATTTCATATACGATTGGATGAGAAAAACCCAAAGACAAATTCAAAACTTTACCTTGAGCTTGAGCACGGTAACCCACACCAATCAATTGTAGTTTTTTCTCAAAACCTTCTGAAACACCTTTAACCATATTATTAACTAATGCACGAGCAGTACCTGACATAGCATTTGCCTGCTTACTGTCATTTTTTGCAGCAAAAGTTAATTTACCATCGTTTAATTCAATGGCGACATCAGAATGCAAAGGAAAGACCAACTCGCCATTCTTACCCTTGATAACCAATGCTTCTGTTCCAAATTTTACTTCTACACCAGCAGGAACAGTCACTGGGTTTTTTGCGACACGTGACATTTACTTTTCTCCACTAGGCTACGATGCACAACAACTCACCACCGACGCCCTCAGAGCGAGCCTTGCGGTCAGTCATCACACCTTTAGAAGTACTAACAATAGCGATACCCAATCCATTCATAACATTAGGAATTTCGCTAGAAGCTTTGTAAATACGCAAACCTGGACGTGAAACACGTTTAATTTGCTCAATCACAGGACGGCCTGCATAATATTTCAATTGAATTTCCAATACCGGCTTCGCATCAGCAGAAACCGAAAAATCCTCGATATAACCTTCTTCTTTCAAGACTTTTGCAATTGCACACTTTAATTTAGAGGAAGGCATGGCAACTGCTACCTTATTGGCACGTTGCGCATTACGAATACGAGTCAACATATCGGAAATAGGATCATGCATACTCATTATTAATACTCCTATTACCAGCTAGCTTTAACAACACCGGGAATCTCGCCACGCATAGCGATTTCACGGATTTTAATACGACCCAAACCGAATTTACGGAAAGTACCACGAGGACGACCTGTCAAAGCACAACGACGGCGTTGACGTACAGGAGCTGCATTACGCGGAATGGATTGGAATTTCAGACGAGCTTCAAAGCGCTCCTCTTCAGTTGCATTCGCATCATTAATAACAGCAAAAATTGCCTCACGTTTGGCTGCAAACTTTTTCGCCAGAGCTTGACGTTTCAGTTCACGATTAATAAGTGCTTTCTTAGCCATGATTATCCTTTAAACGGAAACTTGAATAGTGACAATAAAGCTTTAGCTTCCTCATCAGTTTTTGCAGTAGTTGTAATAGTAATATTCAAACCACGCAAAGCATCAATTTTATCGTATTCAATTTCCGGGAAAATGATTTGCTCGCGAACACCCATGTTGTAATTACCACGACCATCAAATGATTTGCCACTTACACCACGGAAGTCACGTACACGAGGTAATGCAATAGTAATCAAACGATCCAAGAATTCAAACATTTGATCACGGCGCAATGTTACTTTGCAACCGACAGGATAATTATCGCGAATCTTAAAACCTGCGATAGATTTACGAGCAACAGTAACGACTGGTTTTTGACCAGCAATTTTCTCTAAGTCAGATACCGCATGCTCCATAACTTTTTTATCAGCAACAGCTTCTCCGACACCCATATTTAAAGTAATTTTTTCAATACGGGGAACTTCCATTACTGACTTGTAACCAAATTGTTTAATCAGTTCAGGAACAACTGTATCTTTATAAAACTCTCTCAAACGAGCCATGTTATCTCCTTATGCTCCAATAACAGAGCCATTTGATTTGAAGAAACGAACGCGCTTAACTTTGCCTTCATTCTCAATCAGTTTAATACCAACACGGTCTGCTTTATTAGTTTCCGGATTCAGGATTGCAACATTAGAAATATCCAACGGCATTTCTTTAGCAACAATACCACCCTCAATACCACGCATCGGATTGGATTTTTGGTGACGTTTTACGACGTTAACACCTTCAATAACGACTTTACCACCCAATACGCGAACTACTTGACCTTGCTTACCTTTATCCTTACCAGTGATCACAACAACTTGGTCACCTTTAATGATTTTATTCATCGCGCTATTCCTTATAACACTTCAGGCGCCAATGAAACGATTTTCATAAATCGCTCAGTACGCAACTCGCGGGTTACCGGACCAAAAATACGGGTACCCAGAGGTTCAAGTTTATTGTTTAACAACACGGCGGCATTGTTATCGAATTTAATCAACGCACCATCAGGACGACGCACACCTTTAGCAGTACGAACAACAACCGCATTGTATACATCACCTTTTTTAACACGACCACGCGGGGCCGCATCTTTAACTGCGACTTTAATAATATCGCCAACAGAAGCGTAGCGACGCTTAGATCCGCCCAACACTTTGATGCACATCACACGGCGCGCACCAGAGTTATCAGCCACATCTAAGATGGTCTGCATTTGAATCATATTAGTACCTTTAAATTAACCAACTTAATTTACCATTTTCATATAACTCGCCCACTTGTTTCAATTGAGCTAACTAAATGAAACCATCACGGTTCTAGTAAACCAGTCTTGGATCCCGAAGGGAAGAAACTTCCAGAAGAAACTGAAAGATAAGAAACGAAGTTTACACGCAAATTCACTTTGGCGCAACACTTCGTTTCTTATTAAAACTAACTGTATTAAATTTTAAACAGTACGTGCTTTCTCAACCAGTTCTTTAACAACCCAAGATTTGGTTTTTGACAGTGGACGAGATTCCGCAATTACTACAACATCGCCAATTCCATATTGATTATTTTCATCATGGGCATGGATTTTAGTTGATAAACGGATAATTTTACCGTACAGAGGGTGTTTTACTTTACGCTCAACTAATACTGTCACAGTTTTGTCCATTTTGTCGCTTACCACTTTGCCTTGCAAAGTACGAACATTTTTATTTTCGCTCATTACTTAGCACCTTTTTCAGTTAAAACGGTTTTAATACGAGCAATATCGCGACGTACACGTTTTAATTCGCTTGGTTTACCCAATTGACCAGTTGCGTTTTGCATACGTAAGCCAAACTGAGCTTTCAACAAGTCCAACAAATCTGCATTTAATTGCTCAATAGATTTGTCTTTCAATTCATTTGCTTTCATTATTGACCTACCTGTCTTACTACAAAGGTCGTAGGAATAGGCAATTTGGCAGCAGCTAATTCAAATGCTTCACGAGCCAAAGCCTCTGGAACACCGTCCATTTCATACAACACTTTGCCTGGTTTGATTTCGGCAATGTAATATTCCACGTTACCTTTACCGCCACCCATACGAACTTGAATAGGTTTTTCAGTAATTGGTTTATCAGGGAATACACGAATCCAAATACGACCACCACGTTTAATGTGGCGAGTCATTGTACGACGAGCAGCTTCGATTTGGCGGGCAGTCAAACGACCGCGACCAACGGCTTTCAAACCGAACTCACCGAAACTTACTTTGTTACCGCGGGTAGCAATACCAGTATTGCGACCTTTTTGTTGCTTGCGGTATTTCAGTCTAGTTGGCTGCAGCATTACGTCCACCTGCCTTTCTTTGTTTCTTTTCATGCTCAGGTTTAGCTGAAGTCTTTACATTACCTTCAGTATAGACCCAAACTTTCAGACCCAGCACGCCATAAGTAGTATGAGCTTCGCTAGTTGCATAATCTACGTTTGCGCGCAAAGTATGCAGAGGTACTCGACCTTCACGATACCATTCGCTACGAGCAATATCTGCACCATTCAGACGACCTGAGGTCATAATCTTGATACCTTTTGCTCCTGAACGCATAGCATTTTGCATAGCGCGTTTCATAGCACGGCGGAATTGAACGCGTTTTTCCAATTGCTGAGCAATACCATCAGCAATAATTTGTGCATCCAATTCAGGTTTACGGATTTCTTCGATATTCACATGAACGGGCACGCCCATCAAGGCTTGCAAATCACGTTTCAGAACTTCGATATCCTCACCTTTTTTACCAATTACTACGCCCGGACGGGCAGAGTGGATGGTAATGCGTGCAGATTTTGCAGGACGCTCAATAACTACGCGACCAACAGAAGCATTCGCCAATTTTTTACGCAGGTAGTTACGAACATCAATATCTTGCTTCAAAACAGCAGAAAAGTCGGTGCTTTTAGCAAACCATTTTGAAGCCCAGTCTTTAGTTACCGCCAGGCGAAAGCCTGTAGGGTTAATCTTTTGTCCCATAGCTTTTCCTTAGTTGCCCACTGTCACATTGATATGACAAGTTTGTTTTTCAATGCGGTTACCGCGACCTTTGGCACGAGCTTGGAAACGTTTCAAGCTTGGACCTTTGTCAACAAAGATAGTGACCACTTTCAACTCATCAATGTCGGCACCGTTATTGTGCTCGGCATTAGCAATAGCTGATTCCAATACTTTTTTAATCAACTCAGCACCTTTTTTAGGGCTGAAAGTCAAAATATTCAAAGCTTGGGCAACGTCTTTACCACGGATCAAATCAGCTACCAAACGAGCTTTTTGAGCTGAAATACGGGCATTTTTATGTTGTGCATTTACTCTCATGATTCACCTTATTTCTTTTTAGCCTTTTTATCAGCCAAGTGGCCTTTAAAGGTACGGGTCAATGAGAATTCACCTAATTTATGACCAACCATGTTATCGCTGATAAACACGGGCACATGGGTGCGGCCGTTGTGTACAGCAATGGTCAGACCGATAAAATCAGGCAGAATGGTAGAACGACGAGACCAAGTTTTAATCGGGCGCTTGTCGTTGCTTGCACGAGCAGCATCTACTTTTTTCAGCAAATGCAGGTCTACATATGGGCCTTTTTTCAATGAACGAGCCATACTAATTAACCTTTATTTGAGTAACGACGACGAACAATCATGTTATCCGTGCGTTTGTTATTACGAGTGCGGTAGCCTTTAGCAGGAGTACCCCATGGGCTAACCGGTTCGCGAGCTTCACCGGTACGACCTTCACCACCACCATGCGGGTGATCGACAGGGTTCATGACAACGCCACGAACGGTCGGACGAATACCGCGCCAACGATTGGCACCAGCTTTACCGATTTTTTTCAGGCTTTGCTCTTCATTACCGACTTCACCGATGGTTGCACGGCAATCTACGTTGATTTTACGAACTTCGCCAGAGCGCAGACGGACTTGAGCGTATGCACCTTCTTTAGCTAACAATACCGCAGAAGCACCGGCAGAACGCGCAATTTGTGCACCTTTACCAGGTTTCATTTCGATACAGTGGATAGTTGTACCAACGGGGATGTTGCGGATCGGCAGGGTGTTACCTACTTTGATGGCAGCTTCAGCACCGGAAACCAATACAGCACCGGCTTGAATACCGCGAGGAGCGATGATATAGCGACGCTCACCGTCTGCATAGCACAACAGTGCAATGAAAGCAGTACGGTTAGGATCGTATTCGATACGCTCTACTTTTGCAGGGATACCGTCTTTGTTACGTTTAAAGTCTACAACACGGTAATGGTGTTTATGACCGCCGCCTTTGTGACGGGTGGTGATATGACCATTATTGTTACGACCGGCAGTAGAATTTTTCTTTTCGAGCAAAGGTGCATAAGGCGCACCTTTGTGCAAACCTTCTGTTACCACGCGAACCATGCCGCGACGGCCTGCAGAAGTTGGCTTCATTTTAACGATTGCCATTTTGTTTATTCCTTATCTGCAGCTGCAGCAGCGGCTTCCAAATCCAACTCTTGACCGGCAGCCAAGCTTACATAAGCTTTTTTAACATCGCAGCGGCGGCCCAAAGTACGACCAAAACGCTTAGTTTTACCTTTAGTAGTAACGGTAGTTACAGAAGCAACTTGAACACCGAACAGCAGCTCAACAGCAGCTTTGATTTCAGGTTTGGTTGCATTTGCCAAAACTTTAAACGTCATTTGGTTGCGTTTTTCAGCCAATACGTTGCTTTTTTCAGAAACGATAGGTGCCAAAATCACTTGAGTCAAACGTTGTTGATTCATACCCATTGCTCCTCTAATTGTGCAACTGCATCTTTAGTGATGATTACTTTTTTGTAACGCAGCAAGCTGTAAGGATCAACTTGTTGAGCTTCCAAAACCAACACGTTTGGCAAGTTGCGTGAAGCCAAGTAAACATTCTCATCGAGCTGTTTGGTTACAAACAGCACTTGCTCCAGACCCAGATTTTTCACTTGTTCAGCAAAAACTTTGGTTTTAGGAGTTTCAGCAGTCAACGCTTCGATCGCGAACAAACGCTCGTCACGGGCCAATTGGGACAGGATAGTCGCCATACCGGCACGGTACATTTTACGGTTTACTTTTTGAGTAAAGTTTTCGTCGGGTTTGTTCGGGAACGCACGACCACCTTTACGCCACAGCGGAGAAGAAGTCATACCGGAACGGGCACGGCCGGTACCTTTTTGACGCCATGGTTTTTTGGTTGAGTGTTTTACTTCGGCACGGGTTTTTTGAGCACGGTTGCCAGAGCGGGCGTTTGCCAAGTAGGCATTTACCAGCTGATGAACCAACGCTTCATTGTATTCGCGAGCGAACAAAGCATCAGAAACAGACAGACTGCCTGAAACTTGTCCTTTAGCGTCAATTACTTTCAATTCCATTACGCACCTACCTTCACGCTAGGACGAACTACAACATCGCTGTTGACCGCACCCGGAACAGCACCCTTAACCAACAGCAGTTGGCGTTCTGCATCAACACGGACAACTTCCAGTTTTTGGACAGTTGCTTTGGTGTTGCCGTATTGACCGGCCATGCGTTTACCGGGGAACACGCGACCTGGGTCTTGCGCCATACCGATAGAACCTGGAACACGGTGAGAACGGGAGTTACCGTGGGAAGTACGTTGGGCACCGAAGTTATGACGTTTGATCGTACCGGAGAAACCTTTACCTTTAGAGGTACCGGTTACATCGACCAGTTGACCGACTTCAAACATAGAAACGGTGATTTCGTCACCGGCTTTCAATTCAGCCAGTTTTTCTTCAGTCAAAGCAAACTCGATCAAACCGCGACCTGCTTCAACACCTGCTTTTGCAAAGTGTCCAGCTTCGGCTTTGTTGACACGGTTAGCTTTTTTCTGACCAAAGGTAACTTGAACGGCGGTATAGCCGTCAGTATCTTTGGATTTTACTTGTGTAACGCGGTTGGCAGACATATCCAAAACGGTTACCGGAACAGAAACACCCTGTTCGTCGAACACGCGGGTCATACCAACTTTGCGTCCAACCAGACCTAAAGTCATGATTATTTTCCTTTTAAAGTAAAGGGGCTGGCTACGATTGGCCTGCCTTCGGACAATGATAAAACTTGGCACAAATGCACCAAGTCCGCCATTATAATCGACAAATCAAGCAAATACCAATATTTTTTTAACACAGGGGCTTACTCGTGCTTTTTATCTCTATAAATCTATATTTCGCCGTCTATATATCCGAGGGAAGCGGTGTGTTGTTTACACACAAATCACCTTCCATATTTAACAAAAGGCCGTCTGAAAACCACAATCAATGGTTTTCAGACGACCTTTTATCCTACCGATACATTCAAACAACGGTCTATTTCGCTTTATCTCCGTTCCAAGGTGCAACTTTAAACAGCAACAACATGCCTGGAATCCCCAATATGAAACACAGCCAGAAGAAATTGACGTAGCCCATCGCTTCAATCAGAAACCCTGCTGTCGCATTCATAAACGTACGCGGTACGGCGGATAGGCTGGACAGCAGCGCAAACTGCGTGGCGGTAAATGCGGTATTGGTTTGTTGCGCCATATACGACACAAATGCCACCGTACCCAGGCCTACACCAACTGCCTCGGCAGCAATGACGACTGCCAACATGGTTCGTTCCGATGCACCCACATGCTCGAAATGTCCGAAACTTGCCAGCCACGCAAAACCTAAAATCGTAACCCATTGCACCAAACCAAACAGCCACAATGCACGGTTCACGCCTAATTTGTTTACCCAAATACCGCCGATAATCCCGAAAATCACCGCCGGCCACAACCCCGCATTTTTCGCAATCAAGCCGATGTCAGTTGCTGAGAAACCCATATCGATATAAAACGCGGGTGCCAGCGCAGTTGCCATGCTGTCGCCCAGTTTATACAGCACGATAAAAGCCAAAATAATCAACGCCTGTTTAACGCTTTGACGGGTAAAGAAATCGCGGAACGGCTCAACAACGGTATCTTTAAACCCTTTTGCACCTACGGGTTGTTGTGCCGGTTCTCGCGCCACGAATAAAGTGGCAAGCAACCCCGGAATCATGAATAGCGCGGTAATGATGAAGACGGACGACCAAGGCATCCTATCGGCTAAAATCAGACTTAATGAAGCGGGAATCAACGAGGAAATACGATAGGCATTCACATACAGCGAGTTACCTAAAACCAACTCTTCATCGGATAACACTTCGCGACGGAAAGCGTCGATCACAATATCCTGACTGGCAGAAAAAAACGCCACTACCAAAGACAGTCCCAAAATAATCGACAAATGTTCTTGCGGGCGGACAAACGCATAGGCAGCCAAAAGCAGCAAAAGCGCGATCTGCATCACCAGCATCCAACCGCGCCGCAAACCTAAAAACGGCAGGCGTACAGAGTCTAGAAGCGGAGACCAGATAAATTTCCAAGTATAGGGAAAACCAATCAGGGCAAACAGGCCTATGGTCTTCAAATCAATTTTTTCGAGGCGCAGCCACGCCGGAATCAGGCTGTATAGGAAATAAAGCGGCAGCCCCGATGTGAAGCCCGTAAAAATACAGATCAGCATATTGCGCGAAAAAATCCGCTGCATCGTGCTTGGTTGGGAGTCAGTCATAATGGGAGAACAACATCAAAAAGAAAGGCGCATTGTAACAAATCCTGTTCAAACAAACTTTAAACTATGCATAATAATCAAAAAGGTCGTCTGAAAACCCGAAATCCGATTTTCAGACGACCTGTCTTGGTTGCGTCGCAGCGGTTTACGCCGCTTTCTTTTCGCGTATCGGCAGGTTCAGCAAAGCCGCCGCCCCCGCCAACACCGCGTCGGCATACCACATCCAGCCGTAATCGTTGAACCGGTAAATCACGATGCCGCCGATATACGAGCCTAAAAAACCGCCGATTTGATGGCTCAACATCGTCAGCCCGAACAACGTCGCCAGATAGCGCGTGCCGAACAGTTTGCCCGTAATCGCAGCAGTCGGGGCGACGGTAGCGAGCCAAGTGAAGCCCAGCGCGGCGGCGAAAATGTAGAAATTGACGTCGGTTCTCGGGGCGGCAAGGTAGATCAGCACCATCGCCACGCGCGAGGCGTAGAGTCCGAACAAAACGTATTTGCCCAAAAACCGCCCCGTACACCAGCCCGAAAAAATGCAGCCCGCGATGTTCGCCAAACCGATAATCGCAATCGAAGTCGAAGCGACCGAAGCGGGCAGGCCGCAGAGCGCGATTTCGTTGGGCAGGTGGGTTACCAAAAACGCGATGTGGAAACCGCAGGTAAAAAAGCCCAAGTGCAGCAGGATGTAGCTGCGGTCTTTAAATGCTGCTTTGACTGCCTGCCCCAGCGATTGCCCGTTTTCAGACGACGTATGGTGCGTGGCGACAGCGTTTTTGCCGCCCGCCAGCCACCACGAAATCGGCAGGATTAAAAGCGCAATCCCGCCCCAAACATAAAACGTCCCCGTCCAGCCGACGGCGGGCAACACCAGCAAACCCTGCACCAGCGGCGCAAACAGAAACTGCCCCGCCGAACCGCCCGCGTTGACCAGCCCCGAAGCCAAACCGCGTTTGTGCGGCGGCACTTTCGCCGCGACCTGCCCCATGATGATGGAGAAACCGCCCGCGCCCGTTCCGAATGCAAAAAGCAGCCCGATTGCCAGCATCAGCCCCCAATAAGTCGGCATCTGCGGCACCATCAAGCAGGCACAAGCCAACAGCAACGCGCCGCCGCCCAAAACCTTAAACGCGCCGAAGCGGTCGGCAAGCGCGCCGGAAAGCGGCTGGGACACGCCCCACATCAACTGGAAAACGGCAATAATCAGGCTGAACTCTTGGATACTCAGCTCGGTAGAGTCGACGACGGGACGGACAAACAGTCCCATAGTCATGCGCATACCGATGGTAATCAGCAGGATGGCGGCGGCAGCGGCGGTCACCAGCCAAAGGTTGGGGGATTTTTGCTGTGTGTGGGTCATGGTTATGGTTTGTTTCTATTGGAAAATGCCGTTCAATCAACCGGCAAAACGACGGATTTTAACAAACGGGCTGACGCAGGCTAAATAACTCCTGATGCTTTGGATATAGCCAAAACCTCTATCCGCGCCGCATTGACCGTTCTCCTTTACCTGCAAGGCAGGACATGGAACATGGACGGAAATTCAGTGCGTAAAGAACGGCAAAGGTCGTCTGAAAACCCGAAATCCGATTTTCAGACGACCTTCAACCGAGAATCCCCCAACCAACCCGTACCCGCGGCTTGAAATGACACTCTCGGACAGTTGATTAAGGAGAAGTAGCATGAAAATAATCAGGGATATTGCGATATGGATAGCGATAACGGTTTGGATTAATTTTTATCCCGACCGTTACCGCTACGACACCGTTCCGCAAGGACGGCACGGATACTGGCACATCAATCATCCTTGGTATCCCTATGCCCGTTTTTTGTTGCCGCTGCTTCTTGCTGTCTGGATTGCCTATAAACATTGTCAAAAAAGAAAATAGGTTGGACTGCATACAAAAGGTCGTCTGAAACCGGATTTAGGGTTTCAGACGACCTTTTTGTCGATTCGGGCATCTTAACGATGCCCTCTTCTTTCAGCCTTCAGTCTTTACGCGTTTCCACCAAGACCATTTCGGTGGCAGCAACGGGTTCGGCTTCGACTTTCGGCACGTCCGCGCGGCGCAGGCCGGATTCGGGTTCGGGCTGAACCTGTTCGGCAAAGGCGGCGACGGCTTCGGGATTGGTTTCGACGAACACCAAACCGCCTAAGTCGGGCAGCGCGGCAACGGCAGGGACAGTTTCTTCCGGCTCGGTCGCTTCCGCTTGGCCTGCTTCCGGCGCAATTTGCGATTCGGATTCTGCTGTTTGGGCGGCTGCGGCCGCTGCTGCTGCGGCAAGGGCTTCGATGGCGGCGGCGGCTTCGCGCTCGGCTTTCCAAACGACCAGCTCTTCCTCCATTTCGGCGACGGCTTCGGCTTCACCTTCGGCAGGGACGGCGGTCATCGGTTGGTAGCCGTCTTCGGTTTCGATGGCGAACACGGAGGTCGGGGTTTCTTCGACGCTGCCGATGGCGGAGTCGATGATGCTGCATTCGTCGTCGGTGCTGTCTTCGATCAGGATGCCGCTGTCCGCTTCTTCGCCTTCGATGGAGAACACGAAGGCTTCTTCAGTGGCCGCAACGGGTTCGGAAACGACGACAACCAAAGGCTCGGCACTATCCTCGGGAGCGGGGATGGTTACGGCAAACGGTTCTTCTTCGACAGGCTCGCCCATGACGTGCGCGGCGGCGAAGCGGACTTTGTCGGCGGTATCGTGAATATTCAGGTACTGCTCGATTTTGGCGGCAGACGGAATATTGCGTTTTTTACCGTTTTGACGGCGGTCGCGCTGATTGTTGCGTTCGCGGCGGTCGCGTTGGTTGTTGCGCTCGCGTTGGCGGCGTTCGTTGCCTTTCGGTGCATCGTTATCGGCGGTTTGCACGCCCTCTTCCGCTGCGTTGTCCACTGCTTCGGACAAGGTTTCTTCCGCACGGATTTCCGCTTGTTCGCGGTTGCGTTCGTTGCGGTTGTTGTTGCGGCGGCGTTTGCTGCCTTGCGCCTGCTCGCCTGAACGGGACTCGTTTTCAGACGACGTTGCGGCGGCAAGCGCTTGAACTTCGAGGTTTTCGGCTTCCGCTGCGGCGTTGCGCTCGTTTTGGCGGTTGCGGCTGCGGCGGTTGTCTTTGGCATTACGGGTTTCGTTTTCTGCTGCCTGATTGTCCGCTGCTTTGTCTTTGAAGTCCGCCACTTCGCGCACTTCTACCTTGCTGCCGTCGTGCCTGTTGTTGCGGCGCGGGTTTTGGCGTCGGTTGTTTGCGCGGCGGTTGCCGGAATTGCCGTTGCGGTTGTTGCCGTTTGAAGTGCGTTTTTCCGCCACTTCGGCAACAGGCGCGGTTTCGGCTGCGGTATTGCCGCCGAAAATGCGTTTGAGCCATGCTTTGAAGGTATCCCACCATGAACCGCTTTTCTGCTCGGATACGGTCGGGGCAGGCTGGGTATGGCGCACACCTTTGACGGCGGGTTCGGGACGGGCGGCTTTGGCTCTTTCGCTGCCGAAAGGTTTGGCGGATTCATCTTCTTCCGGCTCGGTAACGCGTTTGTAGCTCGGTTCGCCGTCTTCTTCTACGTCGTCGATGCGGATGCGGTTGATTTCGTAGTGCGGATTTTCCAAGTGGATATTCGGAATCAGGACGACGTTGACGTCCAAACGCTCTTCCATCGCAAACAGCTCGGCGCGTTTTTCGTTCAGCAGGAAGGTAGCAACATCGACGGGCACTTGGGCGTGCACTTCGCCGGTATTGTCTTTCATCGCTTCTTCTTGAATGATGCGCAAAACGTGCAGGGCGGTCGATTCGATGCCGCGGATGACGCCGGTACCGGCGCAGCGCGGGCAGGCGACATGGCTGCTTTCGCCCAAAGCGGGTTTCAGGCGTTGGCGGCTCAATTCCAAGAGGCCGAAGCGGGAAAGTTTGCCCATTTGCACACGGGCGCGGTCTTTTTTGAGCGCGTCGCGCAGGACGTTTTCAACATCGCGCTGATGCTTGGGGTTTTCCATGTCGATGAAGTCGATGACGACCAAACCGCCCAAGTCGCGCAGGCGCATTTGGCGGGCGACTTCTTCGGCGGCCTCCATATTGGTTTTGAAGGCGGTGTCTTCGATGTCCGCGCCGCGTGTCGCGCGGGCGGAGTTGACGTCGATGGAAACGAGGGCTTCGGTGTGGTCGATCACAATCGCGCCGCCGGAAGGCAGGCTGACGCTGCGGGCGAACGCGCTTTCGATTTGGTGTTCGATTTGGAAGCGGGAGAACAGCGGCGTGTGGTCTTCATAGAGTTTCAGACGACCTACGTTGCTCGGCATGACGTAGCTCATAAACTCGGCAACTTGGTCATAAACCTCTTGATTGTCCACCAGAATTTCGCCGATGTCGGGACGGAAATAGTCGCGGATGGCGCGGATGAGCAGCGAGCTTTCCATGAAGAGGAGGTAGGGTTCGTGGTGCGCCTTACCGGCTTCTTCGATGGCCTGCCAAAGCTGTTTGAGGTAGTTCAAATCCCATTCCAACTCTTCCGCGCTGCGGCCGATGCCGGCGGTGCGGGCGATGATGCTCATGCCGTTCGGAATGTCGAGTTCTGCCATAGCGGCTTTGAGTTCTTGGCGCTCTTCGCCTTCGATACGGCGGGATACGCCGCCGCCGCGCGGGTTGTTGGGCATTAATACCAGATAGCGTCCAGCAAGGCTGATGAAGGTGGTCAGCGCCGCTCCTTTGTTGCCGCGTTCGTCTTTTTCAACTTGGACGATGACTTCCATGCCTTCTTTGAGCACGTCCTGAATGCGCGCCCTGCCGCCTTCGTAATCTTGGAAATACGAACGGGACACCTCTTTAAACGGCAAAAAGCCGTGGCGGTCGGTTCCGTAATCTACGAAACACGCTTCCAGCGACGGCTCGATGCGGGTGATGATACCCTTATAAATATTACCTTTGCGCTGCTCTTTACCCAGCGTTTCGATGTCCAAATCCAAAAGGTTTTGCCCATCGACAATGGCAACGCGCAGCTCTTCGGCCTGCGTTGCATTGAACAACATTCTTTTCATAATCATTACCTCGCACAGGCGGGCAGCCTTTTCAGACGACCTGCCTGCTCTTTGTCAGACACTCTGCGAGGCGGGCGGGATTAGGCATAGCCCGCGCCCCTTTTCGGCGCGGAATGCAGAAACCCGGATGAGCAATCAGTTTTTGAATTGAAGTCCGCAAGGTTGCACGCCGCCCAAAACAATGCGGCCGTGTGCGGAAGGATACGGATAAAGAAGGCAATAAAGAACAATGCGGCGGAACACTCCGTCCGCCGCCGAAGTCCGGACGGTACAGGCCCGGCTTAGAAAACAGGTAGCCGACATCTTCTTATTATCGTTATGCCGGAAGTTTCGAACGGTGCGGCGCGGCAGGTTTGTCAAACACCCGCCCCTCGTCTTATGCCCGGTCAAATCGGCAAAATCAAATCAAACTTAATCACGTTCCTGCGTTTACGGGCTTTGGCATAAACGCAGGGAAAATGCTTTGCAGAGTGCGTTTTTAATATAAAATCTCGTTTTAACAATACCATCCGTCCCATACGGCCTGTTTGTACAGGTTTCTGCCGAAACGGATGTTCGGGATTATAGATGAAAACGCACGCAATAAGCAAAGATTCAGTCAGCCTGATTACCGTCGCCGAACACGAAGCCGGACAACGCCTTGACAACTATCTGATAAAAATCCTCAAAGGCGTACCCAAAAGCCATATCCACCGCATTATCCGCGCCGGCGAAGTGCGCCTGAACAAAAAACGCTGCAAGCCCGACAGCCGCATCCAAACAGGCGACCTGCTCCGCATCCCGCCCGTGCGCACCGCCGAAAAACAAAGGTCGTCTGAAAACCGCGCCCAAGCCGTACCCGCGCGCGAATTTACCATCATCTACGAAGACGACGCATTGCTCGTCATCGACAAACCCGCAGGCACCGCCGTCCACGGCGGCAGCGGCGTGAGCTTCGGCGTCATCGAACAAATCCGCCGCGCCCGCCCCGAGGCCCGCTATCTCGAACTCGTCCACCGCCTCGACAAAGACACCAGCGGCCTCCTGATGATCGCCAAAAAACGCAGCGCGCTCGTCAAACTGCACGAAGCCATCCGCAACGACCACCCCAAAAAAATCTACCTTGCGCTGGGCGTAGGCAAACTGCCGAACGACAGCTTCCACGTCAAACTACCCCTATTCAAATACACCGGCGCACAAGGCGAAAAAATGGTGCGCGTCAGCGAAGACGGACAATCCGCGCACACCATCTTCCGCGTGCTCAACCGCTTTTCAGACGACCTCCTGCACCAAGTCGGCCTCTCGCACCTCACCCTCGTGCAAGCCACCCTGAAAACCGGCCGCACCCACCAAATCCGCGTCCACCTCCAATCGCAGCACTGCCCCATCGCCGGCGACGAACGCTACGGCGACTACCAAGCCAACAAACGCCTCCAGAAACTCGGTTTGAAACGGATGTTCCTGCATGCCGCCGAGCTGCACCTCGACCACCCGCTGACAGGCGAAAAACTCATCTTAGAAGCCCCGCTGCCGCAAGATTTGGCACAATTCGTCCTGATGCTGGAAAACGCAGGGAAGGTCGTCTGAAACTTGTAGCGTGGGCTTTGCCCGCGACATGAGTGCAAAAACAACGGACGGATTCGGATTGCCAAACCACAAGTTTCGCGGGCATAGCCCACGCTACAA
>NZ_KV812125.1:43926-77609 GCF_001813335.1 Neisseria sp. HMSC055H02
CCGTAGCGTGGGCTTTGCCCGCGACATGAGCGCAAAAACAACGGACGGATTCGGATTGCCAGACCACAAATTTCGTGGGCATAGCCCACGCTACAACTCGCTCAAAAAATTAAATACCAACCGCTCCTCGAAAACACCTAAAGGTCGTCTGAAACCCGTAGCGTGGGCTTTGCCCGCGACATGAGTGCAAAAATAACGGACGAATTCGGATTGTTAGGCGGCAAGTTTCGCGGGCATAGCCCACGCTACAACTCGCCGTCCCGACAACCTTATCCCCGCCCGCCCACGCCTTTCAGACGACCTTTTTTTCCGCTACCATAACGCCCGACACAAACACGGACAAACACCATGACCCCGACACAGCAACTCCAATCAGGCATACAGGCATTAGGTTTGGACCTATCCGCAGAACAGCAAACCCTGCTGCTCGCCTATACCGGCCTGCTCAAAAAGTGGAACAAGACCTACAACCTCACCGCCCTGCGCGACGAAGCGCAAATGGTCAGCCACCACCTGCTCGACAGCCTGACCCTGCTCCCCTACCTCCAAGGCGCGCACACTATGCTGGATGTCGGCTCCGGCGGCGGACAGCCCGGCATTCCCGCCGCCATCTGCCGCCCCGACCTCAACATCACCCTTCTGGACGCCAACACCAAAAAAACCGCCTTCCTGCAACAAGCCGTCATCGAACTCGGACTAAGTAACGTCCGCGTCGTCAGCGGCCGCGTCGAAGCCGTTCAAGACTTACAAGCCGACATCATCACCAGCCGCGCCTTCGCCGAACTCGCCGACTTCGTCAACTGGACGGCACACCTGCTGAAAGACGGCGGCCGCTGGGTCGCCATGAAAGGCGTGTACCCCGAAGAAGAAATCGCCAAACTCCCCGACACCGTCGCCGTCGAACGCGTCGAAGCCCTCCACGTCCCCGGCTTGGATGCAGAACGGCATATGGTGGTTTTGAAGAAGGTTTGAGCCTTCCGAACGTTGAGTCTGAATATTGCAAAGGTCGTCTGAAAACCCGAAACAGGGCTTTCAGACGACCTTTGTATGTATGCGGAAGCATAAGCGCAGGCGTTTTGCCATTTCAGTCCGCTATAAAAAACCGCCCCATTACAGGGCGGTTTTTTGATTTACCAAATATCGGATTTGATTTTGCGTTTCAAGCCCGGATGTTCGGAAAGTTTGAAGACGGGGTCTTTGCCCATTTTCAGTTTCGACGTGTAGTCCCTCAACAACAGGAAGGCAAGCGGAGAGAGGAGCAAGATGGCGACCAGGTTGATCCATGCCATCGTACCCATCGCCATATCCGCCATATCCCAAACCAGCGGCACGTTGGCGACTGCGCCGAAATATACCCAGCCCAATACCATCATACGGAACAAGGCGGTCAGCAGCCAATGGCTTTTGATGAACTGAACGTTTGATTCGGCATAGGCATAGTTGCCGATGACGGTAGAGAAGGCAAACATAAACAGAATGATTGCCAAGAAATCCGCGCCCCATGCGCCGACTTGGCTGATAATCGCCGCTTGGGTCAGCTCTGCGCCGCTCAAATCGCCGTAAGGTTGTTGGTAAACCAAAACGATAAACGCCGTGCAGGAACATACGATAATCGTATCGACGAATACGCCCAGCATTTGAATCATACCTTGGGAAACAGGGTGTTTGACTTCGGCTGCCGCGGCGGCGTTAGGCGCAGAACCTTGACCTGCTTCATTGGAATACAGGCCGCGTTTGATACCGATCATCATGGTTTGCGAAATCAAGCCGCCGAGCAGGCCGCCGCCGGCTGCTTCAAAGTTGAACGCGCTGTCAAAAATCTGACCGAAGACGTGAGGAATCAGGCTGATGTTGGTAATGATGATGTAGAGTGCCATCAGCAGATACAAAGTCGCCATCAGCGGAACAAGCATTTCGGCAAAGCGGGAAACACGGCGGATACCGCCGAAAATAATCGGTGCAGTCATGATGACCAATGCGACGCCGACCGCATGTTCGTCCCAGCCCCACGCGGCTTTGGCGGTTACGGCGATGGTGTTGGTTTGAACGGCTTCATAAACGAATCCGAAGCAGAAAATCAGGCTCAATGCAAATACGATGCCCAACCATTTCTGACCCAAACCTTGGGTAATATAGTAAGCGGGACCGCCGCGGAAATGATGGTTGTCGTAATCGCGGATTTTGAACAACTGCGCCAGTGAAGATTCGACAAACGCCGAACTCATACCGATCAATGCGGTGATCCACATCCAAAATACCGCGCCCGGACCGCCGCTGCTGATGGCAATCGCCACGCCCGCGATGTTGCCCACGCCCACGCGGCTAGCAAGTCCGGTGACGAAAGCCTGAAACGGCGTAATACCATGCGGATCATCGCCTTGTTGGCGGCCGCCGAGCATCTCTTTGATACTGCGTCCGAGCAGGCGGAATTGTACGAAACCGGTGGCAACTGTGAAAAACAGCCCTGCCCCCAACAGGACATACACCAGCCCTGTCCACATCGGATCATTGATTTTCTGAACCAATTGGTGCAGCGATTCGGTAAAGTTATCCATAAAAAGCCTTTCTAGATACGGCTCTCTGAAGGGATAAACCTGTCAAAGTGCCGCAAAGCTGTTTTCAGACGACATCGGGATAATACCCAACGCCAAAACGCGCTATTCTAGCAGACTGTTGACAAACTGAAAAAACTTTACAGTTCCAGCATTGGCATAATCTTGATAAATATCATAGAGTTTCCTTGCATTACACGACACAGGCTCCAATTTGGGCAAGCAAAAAAAGGTCGTCTGAAAGCATATTGGCAGCTTTCAGACGACCTTGCTGTTTAAACGTCCATAAAAAACGGCATGGCAAAAGCCATACCGTCGTACGGGATAATTTCGACTAAGCTTTCCGGTATGGGTTTTCCACACCTTCAATCAAGGCTTGCAGGTATTCGCGCAACTGTTTTTCACTGCATCCCATCAGAAGCGCATCTTCAAATGCGTCTTGCGCCGCCTGATAAAGCTCGGTCATGTTCTCGGTCATGACTTTTACTTTTTCGGTGCAGGATACGATTTGCCCGTCGTCATCATACCATTTGGGCATTTCAGGCATACTCACGTTGGTGCTTTCCTAGACTTAATTGAGAAAACGGGACGGATCATTTTTCTTCACGCGGCGTGCAAAGGCGTATTTGGCGTTCCAGTATTTGTTGCTGAGGCTGGTGATTTCAATGCGTTTGCCGGTACGCGGAGCGTGGATGAAACGGTCGTTGCCGATGTAGAGTCCGACATGGGAAATCCTGCCGCGTCCCATCGTGCGGAAAAATACCATATCGCCCGGCTGTAATTCGCCGCGGGATATGCCGACACCCATTTTTGCCTGTTCGGCGGAAGTGCGCGGGAGGTTCAGCCCCATTGAGCGTCTGAAGATATGCTGCATAAAGCCGCTGCAATCGAAACCGGTAGATGCTGATGTACCGCCGTAACGGTAGGCAACACCCAAAAGCCCCATCGCGCTGCCGATGAGTTCGTCGGCACTATCCGAACTTCTCGATACACGGACGGGTGCGGCCGAAGCTGAAGGAATGGAATGTACAACGGGAGTTGCCGCGCGCGCGGGTTGGAAATTTATCTGCGGAGCCTGTGCGGGGGCAGGCTGTTTTGCATCTTCAAATTGGTTTAAAACCTGCTGCCTGTTTTTAACGAACACGTCCAGTTCGTCGGCGTTTGCAAAATGAATGCCGGACAGCATACAGGCCGAAACCAATAGTGCCGCCAGCCTGGATAAGGCTTTCATGTTTGACTGATTCCATTTTCAGACGACCTGTCTGCCGCCTGCTATTATGTTATTCTGTATCTGGGATATGCAGGCGATTGTATATAAAAAACAGGATGTTTGGCAAAAAAGCGTCTGTTATATTGCGTTAAAGCGTTGTTTATAAAAAAATTTGCGAAGACACTCAACTGATGATGATACCCACTCTGCTCGCTATGCGCGACTTTTCCAGAATGCGCGAAATTATTACCGTACTGACGAAATACGGCTTGGGCGGCTTTGTTCAGCGTATCCGTTTGGGCGCGGCGAGCGGGGACGAAGTGCATCCCGACAGCCGTTATATGAGTACGCCGCGACGCTTCCGCAAAGCGTTTGAGGAGCTGGGTCCGACCTTCGTCAAGCTCGGTCAGGTATTGTCCACGCGGGTCGATATTTTCGGTGCGGAGTGGATTGAAGAGTTCGAACAACTGCAAAGCAACGTCGCGCCGATACCGTCGTCTGAAATCTATACTTTGGTCGAAGCCTATCTGGGCAAACCCGTTTCCGAAGTGTTCCGCAGCATAGACCCGAAACCCGCCGGCAGCGCATCGGTAGCGCAGGTACACCGCGCCGAACTTTTAGACGGAACCGCCGTCGCCGTCAAAGTCAAACGCCCCGACATCGAGCCGATCATTCAGGCGGATTTGCGGATTTTGAACCACCTCGCCAGACTGATGGAATCCGAAATCCCCGAAGTGCGCCGTTACCAGCCGGTATTGATGGTCGCCTATTTTGCCAAGAGTCTGGCGAAAGAAACCGATTTATCGGTGGAGCTGCGCTATATGCAGCGCTTCGGTCAGACCTTTTCAGACGACCCTTTGGTCCGCATCCCCGCCGTCTATCCCGACATTTCCAACCGGCACATCCTCGTACAAGACTACATCGGCGGCACGCTGCTGAAAGACGCCGACCTTGAAACCATGCCCCATACCTTGCGCAGCGCGCTTGCCGGACGGATTACCGACACCCTCTTCACCATGATGCTGCGGCAAGGCTTTTTCCATGCCGACCCCCATCCCGGCAACATCTTCATCAACGACAACGGCGGCATCACCTTCATCGACTTCGGGCTGGTCGGACACCTCGGCAACACACGCCGCCGCGAAATCCTCAACCTCATCAACGCCCTGACCAACAACGACGCGCTGCTCATCCAATACGTCCTCAGCGACTGGGCGCAGGGCGATTTGCCCGACGAAAACCTGCTCGGCGCAGACGTCTTGGAAATGCTGCTCAACTACGAACACACGCCCATCCGCGACCTGCGCGTCAGCCAAGTCATCAACGACATCACCTCCATCATGCGCCGCCACGGGCTGACCCTGCCCGGCGACCTCGTGATGCTCTTCAAAACCCTCATCACCCTCGAAGGCGTCGTCAAACGGCTCGACGGCAGTATCGAACTGCTCGAACGCGCCAAACCCATCACCGAAGCCGCCGTCAAAGAACAAGCCTCCGCCGCCCACATCGCCCGCAACGCCAAAACGCAACTGCGCACCCTGTTGCAAATGGCGGAGTCGCTGCCGCAAGACTTCTTCAGGCTGACCAGAATGCTGCAAAAAGGCAAATTCGGCATCACCCTAGACCTCAAGCAGTCAGACCGCATCAGCCATCAAATCGACAGCGCCGCCAACCGCCTGACCATGGGCATCGTTACCGCCGCCCTGATTATCGGTTCGTCCATCGTCATGAGTATAGACACCTGCCCCAAGTTTATCGGCTTCGTCGGCTACCTTATCGCCTTCGCCAACAGCCTGTGGATTATCTGGTCGGTGTGGCGGTCGGGGAAGCACTAGCTGCACGTTTACTCAGATAATCAATCAGCTCAAAAACAAACAGGTCGTCTGAAAACCAAGGGCGCAGGATTCGCCAAAACGTTTTCAGACGACCTTGATTTCCCTGCGGACGCAACCATATAGCCGTCAATCCGTCATCCAGATATAACAGAGGAATTTATGCCGCAAACCCAGATCAACCACGCCGACATCCGCACCCGTTTCATCTTCGACGATATGCCCGTGCGCGGTCTGCACGTCCGCCTTGAAAACGTATGGAAACACATCGTCGGACAAAAACACTATCCCGCCGCCATCCGCCGCGCCTTGGGCGAACTCCTTGCCGCAGGCGCGCTCCTGTCCGGCAACCTCAAAACCGACGGCACGCTCATCGTCCAAGTTCAAGGGCAAGGTCGTCTGAAAATGCTCGTCGTCGAAGCCACTTCCGACCAAACCGTCCGCGCCACCGCACGTTGGGACGAAACCGCCGACATCAACGACGATGAAAGCCTGACCGACCTTCTCGGCGGCAACAGCGTCTTCGTTCTCACCCTTCAGCCCAAAGACGCAGAACCTTGGCAGGGTGTCGTCCCGCTCGAAGGCGGCAGCATCGCCCAAATGCTTATCAACTACACCAAACGCTCCGAACAGCTCGATACCCAAATCGTCCTTGCCTCATCGGACGATGCCTGCGGCGGACTTTTGGTGCAACGCCTGCCTGAGACAGAACCTGACGCGGCATCATGGGAACACGTCGGCACGCTGGCTCAAACCCTGACTCCCGAAGAACTGACCGGGCTGGACGCACAACACGTCCTCTACCGTCTCTTCCACGAAACCCCTCCGCGCGTCTTCGACCCCGAAAATATCGAATTCGCCTGCACCTGTTCGCGCGGAAAAGTCAGCGATATGCTGCTTATGCTGGGCGGCGAAGAAGTCGGCGGCGTGGTCGCAGAACAAGGCAGCATCCAAATCGACTGCGATTTCTGCCATGCCAAATACGTCTTCGACGAAACCGATGTCAACGCCCTCTTCGGTGCCGATGTCGTCAACGCCGTCCTAGACGAAGCCAAGCGTCTGCAATAAACATCAACGCTTAATATTAATTAAGCAAAGGTCGTCTGAAACCGATTTGGAAGGTTTCAGACGACTTTTCTTTAATTGATAGGGTGCAGGCTTTAGGAGAAACAAGCCCGTAACGTGTGTTTCCCATAAGTCCGGACCTTATCGCCTGCTTTAAAATCAAAGGCAAACAGATACAAAAAAGGTCGTCTGAAACGGCATATTAGGCTTCAGACGACCTTTTATTTCAAATCTTCAAAAGATTAGATTATTTTTTGTTCAAAGAGTCGCGGATTTCGCGCAACAGCAATACTTCTTCGCTAGGCTCTGCAGGTGCTTCTTCGGCAGGTGCTTCGGCTTTTTTCATGGAGTTCAACGCTTTGATAACGGCAAAAATCGCAGCAGCAATGATCAGGAAGCTGATAACGGAGTTAATGAACAGGCCGAGGTTCAGGGTAACGGCACCAGCTGCCTGGGCTGCTGCCAAGCTGGCATAGCCGCCTTCCGGAGCAGCTTGAGCGCCGTCTTTCAGGGTAATGAACAGGTTGGAGAAGTCAACGCCGCCGATCAACAGACCGATAGGGGGCATGATTACGTCGTCAACCAAAGATTTAACGATGCCGCTGAACGCAGTACCGACGACCATACCGACTGCCAAGTCGATAACGTTGCCGCGCATAATAAACTGTTTGAATTCTGAAGCAATAGACATAAATGTCCTCCTGTATGTTTGTGGATAATAGAGTGAAATTTTTAAAAAAGCGCATCCGAAGCGACGGACGGACTTTTCCAAACCGGCAGGCATGGTATCGTGTTATTCGTTAAACAAATTTTATAAAAGTTAAAATTTGTTTTTATGACAAAATTCCCGAAATATGCCGCCTTTTATATGAAAAAAGAACCGTCTGAAATAGAAGTGTAACTTTTTTACACCACTTATTCAGACGGATTTTTGCGTAATAAGTTGTCTTTTTCTACGAAATATTACAAATCATTACGCCTCTTCGTCGTTCAGGGCGTTGATGCTGTAACCGCCGTCAACGTAAGTGATTTCGCCGGTAATGCCTGAAGAAAGTTCGGAGAGCAGAAAGGCGGCAGTGTTGCCCACTTCATCGATGGTTACGTTGCGGCCGAGCGGGTTGTGGGAAGCGACGTGTCCCAAGAGTTTGCTGAAATCGGCAATGCCGGAAGCAGCGAGGGTTTTGATCGGGCCGGCGGAAATGCCGTTGCAGCGGATGCCTTCTTTGCCCAAGCAGGCGGCGGTAAAGCGGATGCCTGCTTCGAGGCTGGCTTTGCCATGCCCATGACGTTGTAGTTCGGAATGGCACGAACCGCGCCCAAGTAGCTCAGGGCGACGATGGCGGAGTTTCTGCCGCGCATCATCGGACGGGCGGCTTTTGCCAATGCGGGCAGGCTGTATGCGGAAATTTCGTGTGCGGTGTTAAACGCTTCGCGGCTGATGCTGTCGAGGAAGTCGCCGCTCAAAGCTTCTTTCGGGGCAAACGCGATGGCGTGCACCAAACCGTCGAGGCCGTCCCAATGTTTGCCCAAGTCAACGAAAACTTGGTTGATTTCGTCGTCGCTGGCAACGTCGCAGCGGAATACGAGTTCGGAACCCAATTCGGCGGCCATTTTGCGGACGCGCTCTTCCAGTTTGTCGACAACGTAGGTAAACGCCAAATCCGCGCCTTGTTCGCGGCAGGCTTTGGCAATGCCGTAAGCGATGGAACGCTCGGAAATCATGCCGGTGATCAGGATTTTTTTACCTTGCAGAAAACCCATTTTTTGTCCTTTAAAGTGTGGTATTGCGGTTTGATGAAACTGGGCATTATAGCAAACTGGGGCGGTTTCGGTATAGAAAACAAGAGATAACCTGTCGTCCTGACGGAAAACGAAGGTCATCTGAAACCTTTTGAGACGACCTTTGCACGTCAAATCCCTTATAATGCCGCCCATTGTTTTCAACGGAAAAGGTCGTCTGAAATGACTCAAAACGCAAGCAACCTCTGCTGGCTCGATATGGAAATGACCGGGCTTGACCCCGAACGCGAGCGCATTATCGAAGTCGCCATGATTATTACCGACTCCGATTTGAACGTCTTGGCGCAGTCCGAAGTTTATGTCGTCCACCAAAGCGACGAACTGCTCGACGGCATGGACGAATGGAACACCGCCACCCACGGTCGTACAGGATTAACCCGGCGCGTGCGCGAATCGCAACTCACCGAAGCGGAAGTGGAGCAGAAACTGCTGGACTTTATCGCGCAATGGATTCCCGAAAAAGCCACGCCTATGTGCGGCAATTCTATCCATCAAGACCGCCGCTTCATGGTCAAATACATGCCGCGCCTCGAAGCGTATTTCCACTACCGCAATCTGGACGTATCCACCCTGAAAGAACTCGCTAAACGTTGGAATCCGCCCGTTGCCAAAGGCGTGATAAAACGCGGTTCGCATCAGGCTTTGGACGACATTCTCGAAAGCATCGAGGAAATGCGCTACTACCGCGAAAACTTCTTGAAACTGCCTTAAATCCTTGCCAATACAAGCAACAATACAAAAAGGTCGTCTGAAAGCCTTAAACCCATTCTTTCAGACGACCTTTTTACATTTTGAAAGTCTGTGTAGCGCGCTTACGTCAGTCATACACCCTCCCGAAATCTACGCATCTCCTGCCAAATGCTACCGTATCAATGCGGCAAACCGACAAAAATGCCGGTTCCACATTTCAAGATTCTGAACAAACGCTGACACACAATTACAGAAAACAGTATAATACACTACTCAAAATGCCTATTCCGATGCCATGACCATCATTCCCAAACGATTATCGCTGCAAGATATCGTCCCGACAGAACCCCCTTTCGAGGGCAATCTTCGGGACTTTTTGCCTTTGCGGCAAATCATGGAAGACGGGGACGAAAAAGCAGTATACCGTATGTGCGGCATGCTGCTTGGCGGCAAGGAAAACCGCAGGGCATTATCAGGCGTAGAATACATCGCATCCGGAGGGTTTCCGGATACGGCATACAGGTTGCTGCACTGGAGCGACCGTTTCGGGCTGGCTGCCGACAAACTGCTGGCTGCCTACGCAGATTTCGGCGAACGCGGGTTCTCAGCGGCGCAAACCGCACTGATGCGTTATTACGCAGAACGCAACGACCTGCAATTTCTCTATTGGGCACAATGCGCCGCCCCGCAATCCCCTGAAGCGCAATACCTTATCGCGCGGCAGTATGCCCTGGCGGATAATTGGGAAAAGGCGCTAAATTGGTACAACCAGGCAGCCTCCCAGGGCTGGTCGCAGGCATGCCTGCAATTAGGGAAATCCTTCCTTTACGGCTGCGGCGTTTCTGCCGATTCTGCGCAGGCAGAAGTCTATTTGGAATATGCCGCCGAACACGGCTGGGTCGAAGCACAAATCCTGCTGGCAGATTTATTGGCTGCAAAAGGAAACCAAGACGCCCTGTCTTGGTACAGGCTTGCCGCCGTTCAGGGCAATGCGGCGGCACAAACCGCCCTGGCACGGCAATATCTGACCGGCAAGCTGACCGACCGCGACCCGTTACAGGCATTCAAATACGCCAGAACCGCCGCAGACAGGCAGTTTCCGGACGCGTTATGCCTGATGGGCGACCTCTGCCGCTACGGACTGGGCATACGCCCCGACTTATCCGCCGCGCAACAATACTACCGCCACGCCGCCGCATTGGGCAGCATGGCCGCCGTACAGAAGCTGCTCAGCGAGGCCGCCCTGCACCAACCCGAACATTACGAAAAACTCAAATCCGAAGCCTTGCAGCGTCAGGAAACCGAGCAGCTTTGCCGCTCTGCCGCCGCCTGCCTTGACGGCATCGGACAAAAAAAAGACTACGCGCGCGCACGACAGCTTTATCTGGAAGCCGCCGTCTGCAATCATGCCGATGCAGCAGCCGGTTTGGGCAAAATCTATTATCACGGTCTGGGCATTCCTGCCGATGCCGGTTCGGCGGCGTACTGGTTCGGCATAGCGGCGGAACAAAACCATCCTGAAGCGCAATATTATTCGGCATTCCTCCTCTACCACGGACAAGGTACCGCCATGAATGTTCCCGCCGCCTACGATTACCTTCAGGCGGCAGCAGACAACGGATATGGCAACCCGCAGGAACTCAGGGCAATATTGGAGCAATGGCAGTGCGAACATTGAAGATAAGCCGCCGTTGATTTCCATCCGGCAATAATAAAAGGTCGTCTGAAAAAGTTTTCAGACGACCTTTTGTCTTTTGCCGAACTCTTTTAATCGGATAATTCCGCTTTCGATTCTTTATCTGCTTTCGCCGACCAATAAGATGCAAGCAGCGAGCCGGAAATGTTGTGCCACACGCTGAACAGCGCGCTAGGTACGGCGACGACAGGGGCAGCGGCAAAATGCGCGGCCGCCAATGCCGCACCCAAACCGGAATTCTGCATACCTACTTCGATAGCGAGCGTTTTTTGCGCATCGTACGGCAGCTTGCAGATTTTGGCTGCAAAGAAGCCGAGCAGGTAGCCGATGCCGTTGTGCAATACCACGACACCGAAAATCAACAGCCCGCTCTCAATAATTTTACCTTTGCTCGCGCCGACGACCGCACCGATAATCAACACAATGGCAATCACAGAAACCAAAGGCAAGGCAGCGGTAGCGCGTTCGGTCTGTTTGCGGAACACAGTATGTGCAACCACGCCGAGCGCGATGGGCAGCAACACCATTTGAACAATGGAAACAAACATCGCCTGCGCATTGATGTCGAGCATTTCACCTGCCAAAAGCAGGAAAATAGCAGGCGTCAGCAGCGGAGCCAGCAAGGTGGAAGCCGATGTAACTGCGACGGACAAGGCAACGTTGCCGCGCGCCAAAAAAGTCATCACATTGGAGGCCGTACCACCCGGACAGCAGCCGACCAAAATCACGCCCACGGCAACTTCAGCAGGCAAATTTAACAACTTGACCAAAAAATAGGCAGTCAGCGGCATGATAATGAATTGCGCCGCCACGCCGATAAGGACGGCTTTGGGATGACTGGCTACAATTTTGAAATCTGACGGCATCAGCGTCAGCCCCATGCCGAACATAATGATGCCCAAAAGCCAAGTGATGTAAGGCAGTACCCATTTGAACAATTCGGGGTCGAAGAAAGCAACGGCGGCGCACAATGCCGCCCAAAATGAGAAGGTTTTGCCGACAAAGCGGCTGATTCGTGCAATAGTGTCCATAAATAGTATGTGCGGTATCGGTTGATAAAATTATTGATTAGGAGGACAGTGAAATAAAGTAACACACAAACATCAAAATCTGTTTGGCCGTTGATATTTGTTTCACATCCGTCTAAACGCGAAGCATACACGGCTTTGTAACGGGATGTAAAGAAAAGGTCGTCTGAAACGTTTCAGACGACCTTTAATCCATTCTGCCTCACTCAAACAACCTACCCTGCGCCAGCAACGCCTTCACGGGTGCGAAATCGCGGCGGTGTTCGGGCAGCACGCCGTATTTTTGCAGGGCGGCGAGGTGTTGCGCCGTGCCATAGCCTTTGTGTTTGTCGAAACCGTATTGCGGATAACGTTCGGCAAGCGCGTACATTTCGGCATCGCGCGCGGTTTTGGCGAGGACGGAGGCGGCGGAGATTTCGATGATTTTGCTGTCGCCCTTGACGACGGCTTCGGCGGAAATGCCCAAATCTTTCGGAACGCGGTTGCCGTCTATCAATACCTTATCCGGCACGACCGCCAAACCCTGGACAGCGCGGGTCATCGCCAGCATGGTAGCGTGCAGGATGTTGAGTTCAGCGATTTCTTCGGGCGACGCGGAGGCGACACTCCACGAAACGGCTTGTTCTTTGATCAACACCGCCAAAGCATCGCGCTTCTTCTCGCTGAGTTTTTTCGAATCGGTCAGGCCGTGCAGGTCGTAACGTTCGGGCAGGATGACGGCGGCGGCAAACACGCTGCCGACCAGCGGCCCGCGTCCTGCTTCGTCCACGCCTGCAAGGAGGATGGGAGACATAGCGTTTCAGTGATACGGTTCGGTTAACGGGAGAGGTCGTCTGAAAAGGATTTCAGACGACCTTTTGAATGATATGGCGGGTTCAAATATAGTGGATTAAATTTAAATCAGGACAAGGCGACGAAGCCGCAGACAGTACAGATAGTACGGTAAGGCGAGGCAACGCCGTACTGGTTTAAAGTTTAATCCACTATAAAATAATGTCGGGTTTACTGCCATTATTTTTATCTGTACGGGAGCAGCGACAGTTTTGCATGGAACCAAAGTCCGCCCTGCCCTATTTTTATGCTGTGAAACGTTTTCGCGGGCAAAGCCCACGCTACAAAAATGGGCCTGTCAGTTTCGGTCAGACATTCATGCCCGAAAAGCCATATGGCCGATTCACTTCATTTTTGATACGGCACCTATCGCCCGCCGTCATTCCCGCACAGTCAGGAATCCAGTCCTCAACTTTTCAGAACTATTTAAAGATTGTCGTCATTTCAAATTTTTGAATTCCCGCCTGTGCGGGAATGACGGCGCGTGGTTTTCTGATTTGAATTTACTGCAAAACCATCAGATTCAGCCCGCAGGTCGGACATGCTCTTTATCAGGCAATAAGTATCAGAGGCCGTCTGAAAGCGTAGCTTCAACGAAGTGAAAACGAGTGCAGCGGGTTTCGCTAAAAGCCTGCTTCGGACAATACGGCTTCAGCCGCCAACGCATCGGTATCCTTGCGCAGCAGCAAATGCAGTTCGCGAAAATCCTGTTTCAGCGCGGCGGCGGCTTCGGGGTGGTCGTACCAATAGGCAACGGCGGCGGCGAGTTTTTCCGGCTCGGCATCGTGTTGCAAAAGTTCCGGCACGGCGGCTTTGTCCAACAGGATATTGGGCAGGCCGACATGCGGCACTTTGACTTTGCGTTTCACATAAAAATAGGTCAGCGGCGAAATTTTGTAGCTGATGACCATAGGCCGTTTGCACAAGGCGACTTCGAGGGTGGCGGTGCCGCTGGTTACCAACACGACATCGGCGGCGGTGCAGACGGTATCGGACTGTTTGTCGGTGATGGTAACGGGAATGGCGGAAAATTCAGGCTGCGCCAGAATTTCACCGATGCGCCTGCGGGTGGCGGCGGTGGCGGCGGGAAGCAGGAATTGCGCCTGCGGATAGCGTTTGAGCAGCAATAAGGCCGTCTGAAAAAACAAAGGAGCCATATAGTCGATTTCGCTGACACGGCTGCCCGGCAGCAAGGCGAACACGACAGTTTCGGCGGCCACGCCCAACTTGGCGCGCGCGGCGGCATGGTCGTCGTCCAGCGGCATGGTTTGCGCCATCGGATGACCGACAAACTCGGCTTTGCCGCCCGCATCAAGGTAAAGCTGCGGCTCCATCGGAAACAAACACAGCACGCGGTTGACCTGATGCACGATTTTGTTCACCCGTTCGCGCCGCCACGCCCACACCGACGGGCTGACATAATGAACGGTGGGGATGCCCGCCTTTTTGAGTTTTTCCGCCACGCCCAGATTGAAATCGGGCGCGTCGATGCCGACAAAGACATCAGGCTTGATGCGGATAAGGTCGTTCACCAGCCCTTTGCGGATTTTCAGGATTTCGGGCAGGCGTTTGACCACTTCGACAAAGCCGCGCACCGCCAGTTTTTCCTGGTCGTACAGGCTCTCAAACCCTTCCGCCTTCATGCGTTCACCGCCAATGCCGATAAATTTCGCATCGGGGCGGCGTTGTTTGATGGCACGGATAAGGTGCGCGCCGAGCAGGTCGCCGGATGCTTCGCCGACGCTGATGGCGATCAGTGGGGAATGGTTCATCATCGTTACAGGAAAATAGATTGAGGTCGTCTGAAAGGTTTTCAGACGACCTTATGGAGATTATTCGGCAGGAATCGGCTCAAATTCGGCAGCGGATTGCGGGAACGGTTCGGCAAAATCGGTTGCCGCGGGCGCATCGCTGTCCACCAAGTCGTCGATGTCGATGTTGTCGTCTTCGCTTTGAGGGAGCGTGCCGCCGGTTTGTTGGGTGCGGACTTTCATGTAAAGGTCGCGTGTGTAGCTGTATTTGTCGATGGCTGCGCCTTCGAGGCTGTCGGTCAGGTCGAGCAGTTCTTCACGGGTGTTGATGGCCTGCAGGCCGATTGTGCCCCAGCGTCCTGCTCTGGTGTGGAAGACGGCGTTTTTAACTGGGTAGACGGTGGTAACGGCGTTGCCAATGGTATCGCGTACGGTAGATGGGCCGAACAGGGGGACAACGAAGTAGTTGCTGTTTTTCCAGCCCCATGTGGCGAAGGTGTCGCCGAGGGTGTTTTTGTTGTCGGGAACGCCGCCTGCCCCTGCGACGTCAATCAGGCCGCCGAGTCCGAAGGTGGTGTTAATGCCGACGCGGACGAGGTCTTCGCTGGCGCGTTTGACGTCAAGGCGCAGAACGTTGCTGCCGAAGCTGACGACGTCGCGCAGGTTGTTGAAGAAGTTGATCACGCCGGTGCGGACGGGTTTGGGCGTGATTTTGCGGTAGCCGCGTGCGACGGGGGCGAGAACGTATTGGTCGGCCTTGTCGTTGAATTTGAAGACGGCGCGGTTGTAGCCTTCGTAGGGGTCGGCGGGATTGGTTTCGGCAAATGCGGGGGTTGAGGCCATGCCGATGAGGAGTAGGAGTGAAGCGGTGGTTTTTTTCATGGGTTCAACCAGTCTTCGATTTCGTAAAGCTCGGACAGGGTGCGCACGGATTCGGGTATGCCTTGCAGGCTGATTTTTCCGTCCGGGCGGCGCAGTGCGTCAAGCAGCAGGGACACGCAGGCGGAATCGGCGCGTCCGACGCCGCTCAAATCGACCGCACGGGTGTCTTTCAGACGACATTGCTGTCTGAAGCGGGTAAAGGCGGCGGCGGTCAAGGTTTTGACGGTGATGTCGCCGCTGATGTGCAGCGTGCCGTCGCGAAGTTCGGTTTGCATGGCTGTCTTGTCAACTTAATCTTGGATGATAAAACCTGAAGGTTGTTGTGTGCGAAAGCCATGTCGTCTGAAAACGGATGGCATGGCTTGTTTTTGCATTATTTGCTGCCGTTTTTGGCTTTCAGCTCGGCAATCAGTCCGTCTACGCCTTTGGCTTTGATGGTTTCGCCGAATTGGTTGCGGTACACGGTTACCAAGCTCGCGCCTTCGATGGCGACGTTGTAGGCACGGTATTTGTTGCCGCTTTGGTAGGTGGTGAAGTCCATGTTGACGGGTTTTTGACCTGGGGGGGTAACTTCGGCGCGGACGATGATTTCTTTGCCGCCTTTATTGACAACGGGGTTGTCTTTGACGTTGACGTTGGCGTTTTTGAATTTCAACATGGTACCGGAGTAGGTGCGGATCAGCAGGGTTTGAAATTCTTTGGTTAATGCTTGTTTTTGCGCGTCAGACGCGGTGCGCCAAGGGTTGCCGACTGCCAGCGCGGTCATGCGTTGGAAATCGAAATAGGGAATCGCATAGGCTTCGGCTTTTTGGCGGGCGGTGTTGGCATCGCCGTTTTTTAAGATGCTCAATACTTGAGTGGCGTTTTGACGGATTTGGTTCACTGCGTCGGCAGGGGCGGCAACCGCCATGCTGATGCTCAAGATGCCGATGCTTAGTGCGCTGATGAAAGAGGTTTTTTTCATGATTAAGTGTCCTAAAGTATGAATATGATGGTGTACGTTTATTCGGTGGCTTTTGCCGCATTGTCGCCGCCTGCCGCGTTTTTCTCGGCGAAGCTGGTCATGAATTTACCGATCAGGTTTTCCAGAACCATGGCGGAGCTGGTAACGGAAATGGTATCGCCCGCAGCGAGGGGTTCAGTGTCGCCGCCTTGTTGCAGTCCGATATATTGTTCGCCCAACAGGCCGGAGGTCAGGATTTGCGCGGAAACGTCGCTGCTGAACTGATATTTTCTGTCCAAATCGAGACGGACTTTCGCCTGATAGGATTTCGGGTCAAGCTCGATGGAGCCGACGCGTCCGACCAATACGCCTGCGGATTTGATCGGCGCGTTGGCCTTCAAACCGCCGATGTCGCTGAAATCGGCATATACGGTATAAGTCTTGCCGGAATTGCCGAACGCCGCGCCGCCCGCCACGCGGAAAGCGAGAAAACCGACCGCTGCCACGCCGAGCAGGACAAACAGTCCGACCCAAAATTCCAATACATTCTTTTTCATTAAAGTTCCTTGAATATCCAATGTTCTTTGTTTCGTTTTCAGACGACCTGTCATTCCGTAAACATCAATGCGGTCAACACAAAGTCAATCGCCAAAATCGTCAGGGCGGACGAAACCACCGTGCGTGTACTGGCGCGCAAAATGCCTTCCGAGGTCGGTACGCAGTGGAAGCCCTGATGCACGGCAATCAGCGTTACCGCCACGCCGAACGCGGCGGATTTGATCAGACCGTTGATTACATCGTAGTGTATCGTGATGTTGTTCTGCATTTGCGACCAAAAAATGCCGCTGTCCAAGCCCAGCCAGGTTACGCCGACCAAATACGCGCCGTAAATGCCCGCGACGTTGAAAATCGAAGCCAACAGCGGCATGGAAAACACGCCCGCCCAAAAGCGCGGGGCAACCACGCGGGCGACAGGGTTTACCGCCATCACGTTCATCGCTTCGAGCTGTTCGGTCGTTTTCATCAAACCGATTTCGCTGGTCATCGCACCGCCCGCGCTGCTGGCAAACAGAATCGCCGCCAATACGGGACCCAGTTCACGCAACAGCGAAGCCGCAACCATATAGCCCAAAATATCGGCGGATTTGAATTTCGACAACTGCGTATAGCCCTGCAAACCCAAAACCATGCCGACAAAGAGCCCTGAAACGGCAACAATCAACACCGACAGCACGCCGGCAAAATACACTTGGCGCACGCTCAGGCGCGGACGGACGAAAGCCGTACCGGATTTCGCCAGAATGTTCAGCAGAAACAGCGTAATACTGCCGAGAGATTGAATAAAGCCGAGGGTTTTCGCCCCGACGGAACGGATAAAATTCATAGGTTTCCATTACGGATTAACGGGTTTCAGACGACCTTTTAGGATGATGGTGGGTCGTCTGAAAAATAATTTCGGCTTCAGGCAACAACGGTTCAAACATCTCAGACGACGTCTGTAAACCGAGGTCGTCTGAAAACTACCCAAGCAAATCTTGCTGCAACGACGTTTGTGCCGGATAGCGGTATGCGACGGGGCCGTCTGCCAGCCCGCCGACAAACTGGCGCACCCAAGGCGAATCCAGTTCGCGCATTTCCTGCGGCGAGCCGGAGAACATGATTTCGCCGTGCGCCAAGAAAATCACCTGATCGACGATTTCCAAAGATTTTTCAATGTCGTGCGTCACCATAATGCTGGTCGAACGCAAAGCTTTGTTGACGCGGCTGATCAAGTGGGCAATCACGCCCAGGGAAATCGGATCGAGACCGGTAAACGGCTCGTCGTACAACATGATTTCAGGGTCGAGCGCAATCGTGCGGGCAAGCGCGACGCGGCGCGACATCCCGCCGGAGAGTTCGGACGGCATCAGGTTTTCCACGCCGCGCAGACCGACCGCGTTCAATTTCAACAAAACCAAATCGCGGATAACCGCTTCCGGCAGGCGCGTCAGTTCACGCATCGGAAAAGCGATATTGTCGAACACAGACAAATCGGTAAACAGCGCGCCGTGTTGGAACAACACGCCCATGCGGCGGCGGTGTTCATACAGTTCGTCAGCCGAAAAGCCCGCCAAATCACGTCCTTCAATCAAAACCTTACCCGATTGCGGATGAATCTGACCCGTAATCAGCCGCATCAGCGTGGTTTTTCCGCTGCCCGAACCGCCCATCACGGCGGCGAAGTTTCCTTGGGGAATGCTGAAATTGATATTGTTCAGAATAGGACGGTCGCCATACGCGAAGGCAACGTCTTTCATTTCGATGAAGGGTACGGAACTCATGAAGGGGAAGATAGGGCGGGATGTATTTTAATTACTTGCATTGTAAAGCTTATCAAGGTGTCGGGCAATTTTCAGACGACCTTATCAAGAAAACGTCTGTAAAGAAGCGTGAAAATCATGTGTTTGGCAGGAATTTTAAGACCATTGGAATGGTTAAGGCGTGAATCTTGCAACCTGCTGTCTTCATTTTAAAACGGGGCGCGTTACAGAACTTAATAATCCTAAACATAACGATTTTCGCCGGCGGGGGAAGTTTTAAATTTATGGCAATATTTTGTAGGCAAAGACACAACATTCTACAAGCAATACTTACATTTCAAATAAATTTGTGAAAACCATCCCATCCAAAAAAACCGGCCTGCCTGCAAAACAAAGCTTGTTTCACAGACAGGCCGGTTATTTACCGCGTCAATTAAGCAGCAATTTTTTCGCACTCTTTGATGCAGGCAAGGCAAGACTCATAACATTGTTTGCATTCTGCGTGGTGGCCTGCGTGTTGTTTGCACGCGGCGGCACATTGTTTGCACGCTTCAACGCAGACTTTTGCCAAAGAAGGAGTCAGCGGAGAGTTTTGGGCGGCAAGGTTTTGCAGCGCGCCGCACAATGCCAACATTTGGTTGACGCCTGTTGCGCAGTCTTTCATTGAAGTATCGCCTTGGCTCAGCAGTCGGATGCAGTGTGCCAGACAGATTTGACCTGCTTCAACACAGTGGGCAGCCGCTTTTCTGGCTGCTTCATAGGTTTGGGACGCCGCAGCAGGAGCAGCGTGAGAATGGCCTTTATGGTCATGATTTCCGTGAGCGCGGGCGAATGAGGCGGCGGCTGCCAAAGAAACGGCTGTACCACCTAGGAATTGACGACGGTTCATACTGTATTTCCTTATATAATCATTGATATGCAGTTAAACATAACGAATCGCTAAAATCGAAGACAGCGGCTCTCTGCGCATCATTGATGTCGTCTGAAATCAGCCGCTTATTCAGATTTTGAGCGGTTACACTACACTTGCCGGCGCAATCCTATCATTCAGCTGTTCGGCAGACAATAGGTCGAAAGTCGAGAATATATAGTGGATTAAATTTAAATCAGGACAAGGCGACGAAGCCGAAGACAGTACAGATAGTACGGCAAGGCGAGGCAACGCCGTACTGGTTTAAAGTTTAATCCACTATACTTAGAAGTATAAAAAGGCAAAGCCTCCAATATTCCAAACTATAAAAAAACCTGCCAACGATATGGCAGGCTTTTTTAACAGAATGAATTATTTGTCCGAATTATTTTGACGGCGCAAAATAGCCGGAATTTCAAAATCGTCCAAAACAGATTGGTTACTGAAATCCGCGGCAGTCAAATTCATTGAGCGGATGCCTCTGTTGGTACGAACCAAGCCATCCACATTACCAGCTTGCGCAGACTGAACGGCTTCGGCATTTCCGCTAACCAATTTTTGTGTACGGACTGCCGCACGCATTTGGTTTTCACTGCCGTTTTCTTTCAGACCGGTCGCAATAATGGTTACACGGATAGCGTCTTCGCCCATATTGTCGTCTTCGGCAGTACCGTATTTGCATTCTGCTTCAGGATGCGCATTCTCGTTAACCACTTTCATGATTTCACGGTATTCGGACATTTTCAGGCAATCCGGAGCGGTAGTGATGTTCACCAATACGCCGCGTGCGCCATCCAGAGTCACATTATCCAGCAACGGGCTGGAAATCGCTTGTTCGGTTGCCAAACGGGCGCGGTCGATGCCTTGAGCAAAACCGGAACCCATCATAGCGATACCTTTGATGCCCATTACGTTTTTAACGTCGGCGAAGTCAAGGTTAATGAAACCGGGACGGGTAACCACTTCGGAAATACCGGCCACCGCATCGCGCAGGACGTTGTCCGCCGCACGGAACGCTTCACGCATGGTCACGTCTTCGCCCAATGCAGTCATCAGTTTGTCGTTCGGGATGATAATCAATGAATCGACCTGACCTTTGAGCTGCTCCAAACCTTCTTGGGCAATATGTACGCGTTTGCCTTCGTAGCCGAACGGACGGGTAACGACCGCAACGGTCAGGATACCCATTTCTTTGGCAATCTCGGCAACCACAGGAGCCGCACCGGTACCGGTACCGCCACCCATACCGGTGGTGATGAACAACATATTCGCGCCGCGAATAGCATCTTCGATGGCTTCGCGATCTTCTTGTGCCGCAGCACGGCCGATTTCAGGATTGGCGCCCGCACCCAAACCACGGGTCAGGTTCGTACCCAATTGGATGCGTTTGGCCGCATTATTTTTACCTAAAGATTGCGCATCAGTATTGGCACTAATAAATTCAACACCTTGGATGATGTTGGCAATCATGTTATTGATAGCGTTGCAACCGCCGCCACCCAAGCCGATTACTTTAATGACCGCAGGGCTTGCGGCTGATTCAGCTACGTCGTAAACAAATTCCATTCAAATGACTCCTGCGGCGCCCTGCATCGAGGACGATCCAAAAATTAGATATTATCCGTATTATATAAGAAGTATTCCGACGCTGGCAAAATACTTCTTATTCATTCACCATTACCGTTATTTTTTTACTACATTTTTTAACGAAAGAACACAAGTTTTTAATTATCGCAATTGGAACTATTCCGACAGCAACTCGTTTCCCTGTAAGCAAAATAACAGTATTAATCAGAAATTGTCTTTAACGAATTTCATCAGTTTTGCCCACAGACTGATTTTTTCAGTCTGATCATGAACCACAATCGCACCGGTCACCGGCGCGCCGTCTTCCTCGCCTCTTGCCGCCTGCAAAAGACCGATAGCGGTTGAGTAGCGCGGATTGCGGATGCGTTCGGATACGCCGCCCATTTCTTGGGGTACGCCGATGCGTGCAGGCAGGCCGAACACTTCTTCGGCAAGTTCAACGATACCGGTCAGCATAGACGCGCCACCAGTCAGAACGATACCTGACGTGAGGACTTCTTCAGGGAAGCCGGAACGGCGCAATTCGTTAAGGGTCAACTCCAAAATTTCTTCAACGCGCGGACCGATGACGCTTGCCAAAACACGGCGGGAAATCTGACGGGGCTGGCGGTCGCCGACGCTGGGGACTTCGACCATTTCGTCTAAGCCTTCCATATCGGGAATCGCGACGCCATAGTGGATTTTGATGTATTCGGCAGCGCTGTGCGGGGTGCGCAGCGCTTGTGCCAAGTCTTTGGTAATTAAATCGCCCGCCACGGGAATAACGGCAGTATGGCGGATAGCGCCGTTGGTATAAACGGCAATATCGGTCGTACCGCCGCCGATGTCGATGACGCACACGCCCAAATCTTTTTCGTCTTCGGTCAAAACAGCCTGACCGCTCGCCAAAGGCTGAAGCATGATTTGGTCCATTTGCAGACCGCAACGATGGATACATTTTTGGATGTTTTGCAGGGCGGTATTGGCACCGGTAATAATATGCACGCGGGTATCGAGACGGACGCCGCTCATACCGATAGGCTCTTTGACACCGGGCTGGTTGTCGATGATGTACTCTTGCACCACGGTATGCAGGATGTTGTGATCCGGCGGGATATTGATAGCTTTGGCGGTTTCGATGGCACGGTCAATGTCGGCTTGCGAAACTTCGCCGTCTTTGATTTTGACAACCCCTTGCGAATTCAAGCTGCGGATATGGTTACCTGCGATACCGGTCGTAACGTGGCTGATTTTAGTATCTGCCATCAATTCCGCTTCATTGACTGCCTGCTGAATGGCTTGGGCTGTCGCGTCGATATTGGTTACCATGCCTGCTTTAAGGCCGCGAGACGGTGCCTGCCCGAGTCCGACGATATGGATTTCGTTGTCTTCTTGTACTTCGCCAATCAGGGCGATGACTTTGGATGTGCCGATATCGAGGGCACTGATATATTTACCTTGTTGTTCCATTATATTTGCTCGTTATTTCGCTGGAGTTATAACTATTTGTCTGTATCGGCAATAGTTTGCTTCACGCCGTTTGCTCGGCTTTAGTCGTCTGAAAGATTTTCAGACGACGTCTCTGATGTGTAACGCACGGAAAATCCGTCTTTATACCGCATATCAACGTAGGATAACCGATTTTGATTTTTACGCAACAGCGTCGGCCAAATTTCGGCGAAAAGCTGTAGGCGTTTGATTTCGTTCTCTCTTCCCAGCCTGACGGTAATCCCGTTGTCCAAGACCACCAACCAGGCGGAGCGCGGCGTATAAATCAGTTCTTTAATCGCCAGATTTTGCCGGCGGAGGATGCCGGAAAATTCTTCGTAGTGTTTGACCATGTCTTTGCCCGTACCGGGCTGTCCTTCAAAGATGGGCAGCTTGGCTTTGAGCTGGGCGTCAAACACATTGCCTTTGGAATCGACCAAGCCGCCGCTGCGCCAATGGGCGACAGGCACGCGCTCGGTCAAATGAATTTCGACGGTATCGGGAAAGCGGCGGCGCACCATGGCGGAATCCACCCACGGCAGCTTTTGAAAGGCTGCCTGAATACCGTCCAAATCGGCACGGAAAATATTGCTGTGCGTGTGCTGTTGAGCGGCGCGCTGAAGTTCCTTCCCGTCCGAATAGGTCAGTTTGCCCTGTATGGACACTTGTTTGACGGGAAAATGATTGGAGTTGTATAGCCAGGCTATGCAGGTGCCGATGAGCAGCAATGCCATCAGCAGCAACAGCCAGCGGGTCAGCCGACCCAGTGCGCTTGCGTCATCCCACATGTGCGGTTTTCAGAATTTCAATGCATAAATCGGCAAAATCCACGCCGGTATGGGCGGCGGATTTCGGTACTAAACTGTGGCTCGTCATGCCGGGCAACGTGTTGATTTCCAAGAGGTACAGCTTACCGTCGGTATCTTTGAGGAAATCGACGCGCACGCAGCCCTCTGCCCCGATTGCCTGCGCTCCGCGGACTGCCAGGGAACGCATCAGGTTTTCTTCAGCCTCGCTCAAGTCTTCGGACGGACATTGATAAACAGTGTCGTCGCGGTTGTATTTGGCTTCGTAGTCGTAAAACTCGGTCGCGGGGATGATGTGTATGCTGGGCAGGCCTTTGCCGTTCAACACGGGGCAGGAATATTCGCCGCCGCCGATAAATCGCTCGGCGATGATTTCACCTTGAAGGTGTTTCAATTCTTCGTAAACGCTTTTCAGACGACCTTTTTCTTTCACTTTCACAACGCCGACGCTGCTGCCTTCGGCTGCCGGTTTAACAAACATAGGCAAGCCGAGTTGTTGTTCGACGGCATCGAAATCGGAGTCTTCGTGCAAAACGGCAAACTCGGGAACGGGCAGCCCCAAAGCTTGCCAAATCAGTTTGCAGCGGTATTTGTCCATGCCGATGGCAGAAGCGGCGACACCGCTGCCGGTATAAGGAATGCCCAACAATTCCAACGCGCCCTGAACGACACCGTCTTCGCCGTAAGTACCGTGGAGGATATTGAAAGCAGTTTGGAAACCTTGGGTTTTCAATTCCGCCAAGGGCGTTTCTTTAGGGTCGAAGGCGTGTGCGTCTATGCCTTTGCTTTTTAAAGCATTCAAAATGGCAGCACCGCTATCCAGCGAAATTTCGCGTTCGCTGGAAAAGCCGCCCGTCAATACGGCTACTTTGCCAAAACTCTGCATTGTTTTTGTTCTTTCTTGATTGCTTTGTTTATTGATACAGGTCGTCTGAAAACCAATCGGCCTTTCAGACGACCTTAATAAATACTTTAATTTTGTTTGTCCCACCTGATAAAAAATTGCTTCATCGGGCCGCTGTCGCGACATGGCGAGAAGGTTGCGCCTCAGGCTTTTTTTGACAACTCCAGCATCGCGGCAGGTACACGGTTGATGCTGCCTGCGCCCATATTCAACACGATGTCGCCGTCCTGTAAAACGTTCAACAGCATTTCAGGCAAGTCGGCGACGTTTTCGCAGTAAATCGGCTCGAGTTTGCCCAATACGCGGATGGCACGGGCAAGGGCGCGGGAGTCGGCGGCGGCAATCGGCTCTTCGCCGGCGGCATAAACTTCGGTTAACACCAGTGCGTCAACAGTATTGAGGACTTTGGTAAAGTCTTCAAACAAATCGCGCGTGCGGGTATATCGGTGCGGCTGGAAGGCGAGCACCAAACGTTTTTCCGGATACGCGCCGCGTGCGGCGGAGAGGGTCGCTGCCATTTCGACGGGATGGTGCCCGTAGTCGTCCACCAACAGCGCGGTTCCGCCGTTGGGCAGCTTGATGTCGCCGTATTTTTGGAAGCGGCGGCCGACGCCTTCGAAACCGAGCAAGCCGCGCTGAATCGCTTCGACGGATGCGCCGACTTCCAGCGCCACACCGATGGCTGCCAAGGCATTAAGGACGTTGTGTCTGCCGGGCATGTTCAACACGACTTCAAACGGCGCCTGCTCATGTCCTTTCATTTGGACATGAACGGTAAACTTCATTTGCGCACCGACGCTTTCGATTTCGGTCGCGTAAATATCGGCGGCATCGTCCAAGCCGTAAGTCGCGTAAGGCTTGCTCACTTTGGGCAGAATCGCGCGGACGTGTTCGCTGTCGATACACAAAAACGCTTTGCCGTAGAACGGCATACGGTGGATAAAATCGACAAACGCCTGATGCAGTTTTTCGACGCTGTGTCCGTAGGTATCCATGTGGTCTTCGTCGATATTGGTGACGACGGACATAATCGGAGTCAGATGCAGGAAGGACGCATCGGACTCGTCGGCTTCGGCGACGATGTATTCGCCTTTGCCCAAACGGGCGTTGGTACCTGCGGCATTGAGTTTGCCGCCGATAACGAAAGTGGGGTCGAGACCTGCCGCGCCGAGGATGGAGGCAGTCAGACTGGTGGTCGTGGTTTTGCCATGCGTACCGGCAATGGCGATGCCGTCACGGAAACGCATCAGTTCCGCCAGCATCAGGGCGCGGGGAATAACAGGGATTTGCTGCTCCAGCGCAGCGACGACTTCGGGATTGTCTTTTTTGACGGCGGTAGAGGTTACGACAACATCCGCGCCGTTAACATGTTCGGCAGTATGGCCGGGATAAACTTGAATACCCAAGCTGCTCAAATGCTCGGTAACCGCATTTCGCGCCTGATCCGAACCGGAAACTTTAAAGCCCAAATTGTGCAAGACTTCGGCGATACCGCTCATGCCGACGCCGCCGATACCGACAAAATGGATGTTGGTGACTCGATTTTTCATCATGATGTTGCGTTCCGGTGGATTTTCGATGCGTAAAGGCGTTATTTTAAAGGGCTATCCGCTTCTGCGCCATAGTTTTCTTGTAAATTAAAGATGTTTCGGCATACAGGATTTCACATTGGTGGCAATATGGGTGAAAAAGAGGTTTCGTTCAGCGGCAAATTACCCATTTTTAAACTCGACCTCAACTACCAAAATACCAGCAAAAACAAAACATAAGGTCGTCTGAAAACCGTTTTCAGACGACCTCTCGTTTATCAACTTGACGGCACTTGTATCCTCATCAAGCGCATATCCAATTTGCGCCGTCCCCACGCGGTCGCATACAAAAGGCGCAAGAGCCACGGATAACGCGGTTTGCAGACGCTGCTCAAGCCCGCTTCTTCGATGATTTCCACGCCCGGCATCAGCCGTCGGATGTCGTCCGTTCCGCTTATCGCCCAGCAGAACTCGGGCGGTTTGTCCATTTTACCGAGCGCGTCGTGGCGTTTGCTTTGTCCGATGTAGGCTTTGGGAATGGTATCGAAGGCAAGTTGGGCGTGCGGCAGACGGCGCGCAACCTGTTTGAAAAAGTCCTGCACCTGCGCCTCTTCAAAATACATCAACACGCCTTCGATCACGAGCAACACGGGTTTGCCGTGCGCGGCGACGGTGTTCATCCACGCTTCGTCGAACATGGACGCGCCCAGATAATGATTGTTCGACTCGGGCAGCAGCATACGCCGCACTTCAATCACTTCAGGCAAATCCAAATCATACCAAGCGGTAATGCGCGGCTTGCCCAAGCGTTCGTAACGCGCATCCAGCCCCGCACCGATTTGCACCACGACGGCATCGGGATGTTCGGCGATAAAGTGCCGGGTCATATCGTCCAACAGCTTCGCCCGCCCGCAACAGCCGACCTGCGATGCTTTGGCTTTGGCAAACTTGCCGAAGTCGTAGTCAATCTTGCCCAACATCCGCATGGCTTCGTCATCGCGCAAAAGCGGCTGCGCCCTACCCTGCTCCACAGCCTTCGCCCACAGGGGAATCAGCATGGTACCGGACAGGACGGAAACGGTTTCGGGAGAGATTTTTTCGGACATAGCAGCCTCCAATGAGAGAAATTCCTATTTGCATCATACTCCCGCACAATACGGCTGCCAAGTTGCAAAAAGGTCGTCTGAAACCCGTTTCTTGGTTTTCAGACGACCTCTGTTTCGTTCATCACATCATGTCATCATGCCGTACATGCGATGGCGGCTTCCGCCACATCGTCCGCGCTGTGCGGCAGCGCCAATGTGCGGGCGTTTTCCGCCCATTTGAGGCATTTTTCGCGGTTTAAGCCGCCGAGGATTTCGGCGAGCTTTTCCGCTGTCAACTGGGTTTGCGGCAACAGCAATCCTGCCTCTGCCTGCACCATAAAACGCGCATTGGCGGTTTGATGGTCATCGACAGCGTAAGGATACGGCACCAGCAGCGCACCCAGCCCCGCCGCCGTCAACTCGGCAATCGTCAGCGCGCCGGCACGGCAAATCACCAAATCGGCATCGCGGTAGGCGGACACCATGTCGGTAATAAATTCCACGCATTCGGCTTTCACGCCCAGCGCGTCGTAATCCGCCTGCAAGCTGCCCAGCTTGCCCCGGCCTGATTGGTGGTACATCTGCGGGCGCGCATCGTCGGGCAGCAAAGCCAAAGCCTGCGGAACGGTTTTGTTCAACACGTCTGCGCCCAAACTGCCGCCGACCACCAAGATTTTCAGACGACCTTCACGCCCTTGGAAGCGTTCGGCAGGCGCAGGCAGGTTGGCAATATCGGCGCGGACGGGGTTGCCGACCAAGCCGCCTTCGTGGCTGAACGCTTTCGGAAAAGCGTATAACACCCGCTTCGCCCAGCGCGACAGTTGTCGGTTGGACAAACCTGCCACGGCATTTTGCTCGTGAATCACAATCGGCACGCCCAAGAGCTTCGCAGCCAAGCCGCCGGGGAAGGTAACGAAGCCGCCGAAACCGATGACGCATTCGACGCGGTGTTTGCGGATAATCCGCTGCGCTTCGCGGACGGTTTTATACAAAGTAAACGGCAGTATCAGCTTGCGTTTGGTGCCGTTGCCGCGCACGCCTTTAATTGCCAGCGTTTCGAGCAGGATGTCGTATTGCGGCACGATGCGCTCCTCCATCGAGCCTTCGCTGCCCAGCCAAATCACATGATGGCCGCGCGCGCGCAATGATTCCGCCACCGCCAACGCGGGGAAAATATGGCCGCCGGTGCCGCCCGCCATCAGCATGAAAGTTTTACCGCCCATGATTTACTCCACTTGGTAACCGCGCATTTTTTTGCGGTTTTCATAATCGACGCGCAACAATAAGGTAATGCACACCAGCATGACCACAACCGCCGAACCTCCATAAGACATCAACGGCAACGGCAGCCCCTTGGTCGGCAAAATGCCGATGTTGACGCCGATATTGAAAAAACTCTGAATACCTATCCAAACACCGATGCCGTTGGCGACATACGCGCCGAAGGTCAAATCCAAATCGCGCGCCTGCCGTCCGATGGAAAAGGCGCGGACGACCAGCCAAACATAGCACGCAACCAAAATACACATACCCAAAAAGCCGAATTCCTCGCCGATGACGGCAAAGATAAAGTCGGTATGTGCCTCAGGCAGGTAGAAGCGTTTTTCCAAGCTCGCGCCCAAGCCCTGACCGAACCATTCGCCGCGCGCAATCGCCATCAGCGAATGCGTCAACTGGTAGCCTTTTCCCAAAGGGTCCGCCCACGGATTCAAAAACGCCGACACGCGTGCCATGCGGTAAGGCGCAAGCATAATCGCCGCCATCATAAATGAAGCCAGAATCATCCCCAGCATGATGAAATACTTGGCAGGGAAACCCGCCAAAAACACCATAGCCATCGTAACGCCGACAATGACGACGAACGAACCGAAGTCGGGCTGGAACATAATCAACACCAAACCCGCGGCAATCAGCCCGCCCGGAAACATAATCTTCTTCACGCTCTGCAACACTTCCGCCTTGCGCGTGAACAGGCTGGACAAATACAAAACGACGGCAAGCTTGAACAACTCCGTCGGCTGGATATTGACCGGTCCCGCGTGAATCCAGCGGGTTGCCCCGTTAATCTCCCGCCCCAAAAACAAAACCAGCAGCAGCAAAAGTCCCGAGAAGCCGAAATACCAGGGCATAAGCTTTTTCCAAGTGTTCATGCTGACAAAAGACAGGCCGATGCACACAGAAACGCCGACCGCGACAAACAAAGCCTGCTTGCCGACAAAAGAAAACTGCGTACCGCCCTCCGCCGCCGCGTAAGCAATCGAAGCGGAATAAATCATCACCAGGCTGAACACGGTCATCAACACCGTCATCCACAAAAGCGATGTATCGAATTTCTGACCGCTGCGGGAAATCGGGCGGTCGAGAATTTTGGAAAGACTAATCATGAACAAACATCCGTTACGGAACAAACGTTTCAGACGACCTTTTGGATATACGGGTCGTCTGAAAATATCGAAAATCAGAAAAACGTCATTCTAAAGGTTTCTTGCCAAAGCAACAATTCAGATTCTTTAAAGACAGTCGGATTCCGGCGTTCTTTGCGCCCTACCCTACCCATCACACACGCAAAAAAGGTCGTCTGAAAACGTTTTTATGTTTTCAGACGACCTTTTATGAATCTTTTCTTCGATCAAATAGACCGCTTTTTACCCAATGCACCCCCTAAACCACCTGCAGTATTTCCGCCCACGGCTGTATCTGTTCCAACTGCGCAGCGAGGCGGAGCAGCGTGTCTTCGCGCCCATGTGCGGCGGCGAACTGGGTACCGACGGGCAGCCCGTTATGCCGGTAAAGCGGCACGCTCATGGCTGGGTTGCCGCTCATGTTCAGCGGCGACGTATAGCCGACGTATTGCAGCGTTGCGGCGGCTTCTTTTTCTAAAAACGGGTTGTTTTTCAACAGAAAACCCAAGCGCAGCGTGCCAAACAGCAGGCGCATGGCTTTTTGTGCGGCGGGTGGCGGCATCATCTCGCCGATTTTCGGCGTGGTGCGCGGGCAGACGGGCGTCATCAACACGTCGTAACGCGTGAAAAATGCTTTGGCGGCACGTTCCTGCGCCAGCATCACGTCGCGCGCCCATGCCATTTCGCCCGCGCTGATTTGCCGCCCCTGCACAATCATTGCCCACGTTGTCGGCTCAAGCAGGCGGTGCGGCAGTTTTTGCCCGGTTTCGTATTGATATTGGTAGAACAGTTTTGCCGTTTCGCCCATAACGATGATGCGGGCAGCTCGGTTGAGCTGTTCAGGCGGCGCAAAATCGGGCGTGGCTTCTTCCAATTCATGTCCCGCGTCTTGCATCAGTTTCAAACTATGGGCAAACGCGGCTTCCGTACCTTCGTCGTTGCCGCCGCCAAACCATGCCTGTTTCCAAAAAGCGATTTTCAGACGACCTGTTTCTTGTTTCAGGCTGCCTGCAAAACCGTTTTCGGGCGGCGGCGGGCAGGCATACAGGGCGCGCTCTTGGGTTTGGGCGGCGATGTCCAGCAAAACCGCGCTGTCGCGCACGCTGCGGGTCAACACATGGTCGCATACCAAACCCTGCCACGCCTCCGATGCGTTCGGCGCGTAACTGCTGCGGCCGCGCGTGGGTTTCAGCCCGAACACGCCGCAGTTGTGCGCGGGTACACGGATGGAACCGCCGCCGTCACAGCCGTGCGCTGCGGGTACGACGCCCGAAGCCACTGCCGCCGCGCCGCCGCTGCTGCCGCCTGCGGTGTAATCCAAATGCCACGGATTGCGCGTGATGCCGTAAATTTCGGTTTCGGTAACGGGATACGCGCCCCATTCGGGCGTGGTGGTTTTGCCGAACACGCGCAGCCCCGCATCGAGATAGGCTTGGGTTAAATCGCTGTTTTGCTTGGCAATGTAATGCTGCATCATGCGCGAACCCGACCATGTCGGCGCGCCTTCCCAATCCGCCAGCAGGTCTTTGAGTAAAAACGGCACGCCCGCCAAAGGCGCATCGGCATTTTCAGACGATCCCTGCCACGCCGCCGCGCGTTCGCGCAAATCGTGCGCCAACAGATTGAGCTTGGGATTGACTTCGTCCAAGCGGCTTAAAGCAGCCTGCAACACTTCATCGGCGGACACTTCTTTTTTGCGGATCAGATCTGCCAAACCGACGGCATCGTAACGGATGTAGTCTTGAAAATTCATGGGTTTTCCTTTCGGATTGATGAACACACGTTTTTTCGGTCAGGCATGGCTGCCCGCCGCCTCGCCGTTTGCCCGCATAGGCAATTTTTAAGAAACAGTCACACCGGATAAAGGCAAGGAACAAGTTTGCCGTTGCTGCAAAAAGGTCGTCTGAAACTGCCTTAACGTTTTCAGACGACCTTTGAGGCAATGACACACAAGGTTTACGGTAAAACCAACCCTCTTTTCATGTTTCAGACGACCTTACAAAGCCTTAAACGCTTCGATAAACACTTCCGAACGGTGCGCATAGCCTTTGAACATATCAAAGCTCGCGCAGGCGGGGCTGAGCAGCACAATATCGCCAGCTTCGGCTTGGGCGTATGCCGTCTGAACCGCTTCTTCCAAAGTGGCGCAGTCGGTCATATTCAGATCGCAGCCGTCCAAATCGCGGCGGATTTGCGGCGCATCGACGCCGATCAGGAACACGCCTTTTGCCTTGCCGGCAAGCGCATCGCGCAGAGGCGTGAAGTCCTGCCCTTTGCCCATGCCGCCCACAATCACGAAGAGCGGGTTTTGCAAACCGGCAATCGCGGCGGCGGTCGCGCCGACGTTTGTGCCTTTGCTGTCGTCGATGAACACCACGCCGTTTTTCTCGCCGATTTTTTCCACGCGGTGCGGCAGGCCTTGGAAGGTTTTGACGTGTTCGAGCAATGCTTCACGCGGCAAACCGACGGCTTCGCACAAAGCCACGGCAGCCATGACGTTGGCGGCGTTGTGCAGACCTTGCAGCGGGATGTCTTGCGTGGCAATCAAATCTTCATTGCCTTGTTTCAGACGACCCGTCTCGCGTTCCAGCCAAAAATCGGCTTCGTGTTCCAACGAAAACCATTTCACCTCGCGCCCTGCCCGTTTCATGGCGCGGCAGAACACGTCGTCTGAATTTAAAACCTGCACGCCATCGCCACGGAAAATCTTGGCTTTGGTATGCGCGTAGTCGAGCAAGTCGTCGTAGCGGTCGAGATGGTCTTCGGAAATGTTCAGCACCGTCGCCGCAGTCGGGCGCAGGCTTTCAGTGTTTTCCAGTTGGAAGCTGGAAAGCTCCAACACCCACACGTCCGCCTTTTTACCTTCGCGCTGCAATTCCGCCTCCAAAACCGGCGTACCGATATTGCCCGCGATAACGGCATCCAGCCCGCACTTGATGCAGAGATAGCCGACCAGGCTCGTTACCGTGGTTTTGCCGTTACTGCCGGTAATCGCAATCACCTTGTCGCCGCGGCGGTTCACAATGTCCGCCAGCAATTCGATGTCGCCCAACACGCGCCCACCGTTTTGCTTGAATGCCTCGATATCCGGCTGACGCTCGCTGATGCCGGGACTGAGTGCCAGAATATCGAAACCGTTGTCCAACGCATCTTTCAGACGACCCGTGTAAAACACCAGCCCGTCAAACATCTTACTGATTTGCGACACGCGCTCCGGTTTCAGCTCCGCATCATACGCAGCCACCTCCGCGCCGTTTTTGCGCAGGTAGGCAATCATGGAAATACCCGTGCCGCCGAGTCCGGCGACGAGGATTTTTTTGTTTTGGAAAGTCATTTTGGTTTTGTCCTAAAACAAATCATATTGAGCAGGAGATGTCCGCCCCCTGCACAAGCCGCTTTCAGACGGCATTGCGAGCCGATTAATAACCCGCCTTCAGGCGTTGGTAATTGTCGCAGCCGTTTTGGTCTCCGTTTTGACACGCCTTGCCAAGCCATTCTTGAGCGAGCGCAAGGTCTTGGCGCACGCCGTGCCCTTTGTAATACATTACGCCCAAATTGGATTGGGCTTTGGCTAACCCCTGTGCTGCCGCCTGCCGATACCATTTGACCGCTTCGGCATCATCCCGGCGCACGCCTTGTCCATTTTCATACATCACGCCCAAATTGAATTGAGCTTGGGCTACCCCCTGTTCCGCCGCCTGCCGATACCATCTGACCGCTTCGGCATCGTCTTGGCGCACGCCGCGTCCTTCGGCATACATCACGCCCAAATTGTATTGAGCTTCGACTAACCCTTGCTCCGCCGCCTTACGGAACCATTTGACCACTTCAGCATCGTCTTGGCGCACGCCTTGCCCATTTTCATACATCACGCCCAAATTGAATTGGGCTTGGGCTAAACCCTGCGCTGCCGCCTGCCGAAACCATTTGACCGCTTCGGCATCGTCTTGGCGCACGCCTTGTCCTTCGTCATACATCACGCCCAAATTATATTGGGCTGCTGCATTTCCCTGTTCTGCCGCCTGCCGATACCATTTGACTGCTTCGGCATCATCCTGGCGCACGCCGCGCCCGGTTTCATACATCCCGCCCAAATTGAATTGGGCTTCAGTATCTCCCCGTTCTGCCGCCTGCCGATACCATCTGACCGCTTCAGCATAATCCTGGCGCACGCCTTGTCCATTTTCATACATCACGCCCAAATTGAATTGGGCTGCTGCATTTCCCTGTGCTGCCGCCTGCAAGTTTTCCCGAAAATCCGATACGTCATCCGCCCACACCGCTTGGTTCAAGCCCAAGGCAATCAGGGCGGCTACAAGCCATTTGGTTGGTTGTTTCATGGTTTTTCTCCTGTTTGGTTTCACATCGGCTTCTCGAATCCGACATTATAGTGGATTAACTTTAAACCAGTAC
>NZ_KV812125.1:77709-86086 GCF_001813335.1 Neisseria sp. HMSC055H02
TTGTCCTGATTTTTGTTAATCCACTATATGGTTCATAAAAAATCAAGACATTTTCAGACGACGGTCGAGGTCGTCTGAAAATGTCGTAATTCTATCCTGACTGCATTTAAAATGCTATTTTGCCACCTTGCCTAACTGTTACCGTCAAAAATATAGTCATCGAGATTCCCCTCCATTGATTGAAGCGCAAATGACTGCAACTTTACAGCAGCAGCCCTTTTATCAAACAGGGAAAACGGGAAGGGATTCGCCTTTTTCAGACGACCTCAAGCAGGAAAGGTTGTGAAATACCCGTCCACACCATATTGCTTTAAGACGTTTTTCAGATCGGGAATGCGGATTGCGGGATCGACCGCCATCGGCGGCATGGGCGGTTCTACGCCTTCTTCGTTTTGGTTGCGCATCCAGTCCGCCATCGCAAAAATGCGGATAAGGACGGGCTCGGCTAGGTCTTTGCCGATTTCCAGTTCGTTCATGGCTTGGGCGAAACAGGCGACCCATTCGTCGCGCACCTGCATATTCACGGCAAAGGGCATGTGCCGCGCCCGCAGCATGGGATGGCCGTATTTCTGCTCGAACAAGGGCGGGCCGCCGAGCCAGCCGCTGAAAAATTCGTAGAGTTTTTCGCGAATCAGCGTCATGTCTTCGCCGTGCATCTGGCGCAGGGCGCGGTATTGCGGCTCGAGTTCCATCAAGTCGTAAAAGCGGTCGGTCAGGTTGCGTACGCCTGTTGCGCCGCCGAATGCGTGATACATAGTGTTCTTTCTTTAAAGGTCGTCTGAAACGGGGATTTTAATGGACTGGGCCGCCTGCGTCATGCATGAGGTCGTCTGAAAACGCGGCCGGGACAAAATCAAACCGGCAAACGGGTTTTCAGACGACCCCAAGGGCGTTATGATTCAATTATTAACAAAGTTTCATAAACCGCCCGTCTGCAAAGCGGCAAACCATAGAGGAAACCCGACCCATGCACACCATCCGCGCCTTGCTCGTCCTGCTCGGCTGCCTCGCGCTCGGCGAAACCGCCGCCTACCTTACGGGCATCAAATTGCCCGGCAGCATTATCGGCATGGGCATTTTGTTTGCCATGCTTCAGGCGGGGTGGGTGAAAGCCGAGTGGTTGCAGCAGCTTACCGACGCGCTGATGGCAAACCTGACGCTTTTCCTTGTGCCGCCCTGCGTCGCCGTCATCAGCTATTTGGATTTGATTGCCGACAGTTGGCTGTCGATAATCGTTTCCGCCGCCGCCAGCACCGTGTGCGTCCTGTTGGTTACGGGCAAGGTGCATCAATGGATACGGGAGAAAATCTGATGGACGGCATCCTTTCCCTGTGGCAGCAGCCCAGCGTCCTGCTTTTCCTGACGCTGGCGGTTTACGCGCTGGCACTCATCCTCCGCGCGCGGACGGGCTACCTGCTGCTCAACCCCGTCTTAATCAGCACCGTTACCCTGATTGCCTACCTCAAAATCCTCGACATCGACTACGCCGTGTACCACGATGCCGCGCAGTTTATCGACTTCTGGCTCAAGCCCGCCGTCGTCGCACTTGCCGTCCCGCTTTATCAAAACCGTCAAAAAATCTTCAGCCAGTGGCTGCCCGTCATCGTCTCGCAGCTCGCCGGCAGCGTTACCGGCATCATCACGGGCATGTATTTCGCCAAATGGCTGGGCGCGGAACGCGAAGTCATCCTCTCGCTCGCCGCCAAATCCGTGACCAACCCCATCGCCATCGAAATCACCCGCACCATAGGCGGCATCCCCGCCATCACCGCCGCCACCGTCATCGTCGCCGGACTGGTCGGGCAGATAGCCGGTTATACCGTACTTAAAAACACTGTGGTCATGCCCTCGTCGGTCGGCATGTCGCTCGGCACCGCCTCACACGCCATGGGCATCGCCGCCTCGCTCGAGCGCAGCCGGCGCATGGCGGCATACGCAGGGCTGGGGCTGACCCTCAACGGCGTACTGACCGCCGCCATTGCCCCAATTATCATCCCCGTATTAGGATTCTGAACACTTTTCAGACGCCCCCCGATGAACCAAAAGGTCGTCTGAAAACCAAATCAACAACAACCCCAAACAAAGGAGCAGCAAAATGGCAGTCAACCTTACAGAAAAAACCGCAGACCAACTGCTGAACATCGACGGCATCCAACTCTTCACCGCCCGCGCAGGCATCAAACAAGCCGACCGCGCCGACCTGACCCTGATGGTACTTTCCGGAGGCAACACCGTCGGTGCCGTCTTTACTACCAACCGCTTCTGCGCCGCCCCCGTCCACATCGCCAAATCACACCTCTTCGATGAAGACGGCGTGCGCGCCATCATCATCAACACCGGCAACGCCAACGCAGGCACAGGCGCGCAAGGCAGAATCGACGCCATCGAAACCTGCGCCGCCACCGCCGAACAAACCGGCTGCAAACCCTCGCAAGTCCTTCCCTTCTCCACAGGTGTCATCCTCGAGCCACTGCCCGTCGGCAAAATCGTCGCCGCCCTGCCCAAAATGCAACCCGCAGACTGGGCAGACGCCGCGCGCGCCATCATGACCACCGACACCGTGCCCAAATCCGCCTCGCGCGAAGGCAGCGTCGGCGAAAAACACACCGTCCGCGCCACCGGCATCGCCAAAGGCTCCGGCATGATCCACCCCAACATGGCAACCATGCTCTCCTTCATCGCCACCGATGCCAAAGTTTCCCAACCCATCCTCCAACTGATGACCCAAGAAATTGCCGACGAAACCTTCAACACCATCACCGTTGACGGCGACACCAGCACCAACGACAGCTTCGTCATCATTGCCACCGGCAAAAACAGCCAAAGCGAAATCGACAACATCGCCGACCCGCGCTACAAACAGCTCAAAGACCTGCTCGGCAGCCTCGCTCTCGAGCTTGCCCAAGCCGTCGTCCGCGACGGCGAAGGCGCGACCAAATTCATTACCGTCCGCGTCGAAAACGCCAAAACCCGCGACGAAGCCCGCCAAGCCGCCTACGCCGTCGCCCACTCGCCGCTGGTCAAAACCGCCTTCTTCGCCTCCGACCCCAACCTCGGCAGACTGCTCGCCGCCATCGGCTACGCAGGCATCGCCGATTTGGACACCGACACCGTCGAAATGTATCTGGACGAAGTATTGGTTGCCGAAAACGGCGGCCGCGCCGCAAGCTACACCGAAGAGCAAGGGCAGGCAGTGATGGCAAAAGACGAAATCACCGTCCGCATCAAACTCCACCGCGGACAAGCCGCCGCCACCGTCTATACCTGCGACCTGTCGCACGACTACGTCTCCATCAACGCCGACTACCGCTCGTAAGGACAGATTTTAAGTTTTCGGTTTTCAGACGACCTTGTGCGTCGGAAATCCAATCCACAGGCAAATTGTAGCGTGGGCTATGCCCACGAAAATATGAAAGGTCGTCTGAAACCTGTACGCAGATTTTCAGACGACCTTCACTTTTCAAAAAACAATCCGTGGGCAAAGCTCACGCTACGGTTAGCTTTCAACCTGTAATGCGGGCTTTTCCGCGAAAACAGCCCATCAATTAAACAAAAATCCCCCGATGCCGTCATTCCCGCGCAGGCGGGAACCCACTTTTGAATCTCAGCAACTGTTTGGCAAATACCTGTTGCTTAGGCTTACGGCGTAGCGTGGGCTTTGTCCACGGATGAAGATAGCGAAAACACCTTTTAGAACAGGCTCTATGTTTTCACTACCGCGTGCAAAGACAAGGTTTTCAGACGACCTTTTGTGATGCAAATAACGCGGTTATCTTTACACTTACGCGTCATCAAACCCTGTCCGTGGGCAAAGCCCACGCTACGGCCGGCTGTTTTGCAAACACCCGTTGCATAGGGCTTCCAGTGGATTCCCGCCTGCGCAGGAATGACAGAATGTAATCTTTATCATCATCTTAGCGCGTGCCTCGTCCCCAAAACGCCTCCGCTGAAAAAATGCAAAAAAGTCGTCTGAAACCCTATTCCCAAGTTTCAGACGACCTTTGTTCCAATCAACCCTACAACACAGCCGCCGCTTTCTTCAATACCTGCCAGGCATATGCCTTCAGGCGCGGTTGGCGCAGCAGGCGGGCGGGGTGCGGGATGGTGAAATACGGTATGCCGCCGCACAATTCGTCCATGACCGCCATCATTTCTTTTTGTTCGAAAACCTGCCCTAAAAACAATACCGCACGGGCCTGGGACGATTCCAATTCATGCTTCAGTGTAGGCAATTCGGCGTGGATTTGCGCTTCCGAGGGATGCGGGCTGAACACGGGGGCGGCTTTCACCCAACTGGTTTTGTGCGCCTGCTGCGGGCTGAGGCGGATGGCGGCGAGCATATTGTCCAGCAGGACGCCGGTTTCGCCGTGAAACAATTCGCCGTGCAGCGTATCTTCGGTCGAAGGGCAGATGCTGACCACCATCAGGTGCGCAGTTTTGACTGTGGCGGACAGGCGCGGGAGGTCGTCTGAATGGTGCGGAGCGGCAGGCAAATCTGCCGTGTTTTGGATGCTGCGGGCTTGTTTGTCCGCAGGCGTTTCCTGTTTGGGTTTCGCCTCGGGCTGACGGGCCGCTTCGACAGCCACGGTTTGCAGGGATGGCATTTCGCGCTCGGGTACGTCCGGTTGGCTTCCGATGTGTACGGCTGCCATTGCTGACAGACGCGCCTGATGCGCCCCTGCCGACAGGGTGCGTTCCTGACGTGGGATGGTCGTCTGAACCGGCGCTGCCGCGGGTTTGGGCATACCGGTTTTGGGCGCGGCAAAAGCAGCGGGAACGGTTTTTGCACCGCGCTTGAGCCACATCGGCCCCAGTCCCAAGGCTTCGTGCAAATGGAGGTAACGGCTGCTTAACATGGTTTTTCCATCAAAATTGCGTCTTCATATCCGCCCCCGTGCAGGGGGTAATAATTTTTCCGCCGGCTTGTTTCGATAAAACCGTATTTGCGGTAGAGGCCGATGGCGGCGGCATTGCCTGCGCGGACTTCCAACAACAGGCGAGATACGCCTTGGCTTGAGGTCGTCTGAAACCAATATGCCAAAAGTTTTGAGGCGATGCCTTGTCGGCGGCACGCCGGAGCGGCGGCAATCAGATGCAACTCGGACTCGCCGCAGATTTCGCGCCAGACGGCAAAACCGCAGATTCCGCCTCCGCGTTCGCAGACGCAAACGGTATCGGCAGGATTTGCTACCGCTTCGAGAAACTGCCGCTCCGACCAAGGCGAGGGATTGCCCGCCGCATCGATTGCGGTCAGGGCGGCACAGTCATCAGAGCTTGCCTGACGGATGTTCATGGTTTCGCCTTCCTTTCCGCCTGCTCTTTCGCCGTCAGGGCGATCTTGTCGCGGACGTATAGCAATTCGGCATGTGCGGCGTCTGCCGCAGGATAACGCCCGCTCAGTGCCAGCTCGAGAAAATCGGCGGCAGTCGGCATGGACGGTATGCCGTCGAAAGGCGGCTTGTCAGCCAAGGCAAAGGCGTTGCCCACACCCGCTCCGAAGGTTTGTCCTTGCGGCAAAACGATTTCCGAAGCCTTGCCGACATGATAATCGCCCAAACGCGTATGGGATTGCGTATCAAACCACGCATAAAACACTTCGCCCATACGCGCATCGGTCGCCGCCAATACGCAAGGGCAGTCGGGAACCAGATAAGCCGCCGCGTCCAGACTCGGTACACCGACAACGGGCGCGTCGAAAGGAGTTGCCAAACCCTGCACGACACCCGCCCCGATACGCAATCCGGTGAACGCGCCCGGCCCTTGCGCATAAACGATGCCACCCAAATCCGACGCGCCTATGCCCGCCTGTTCGAACAACACGCGAATCTGCGGCAGGATGAGTTCTGACTGGCGCGTACCGACGTTTTCATGATACAGGCGCACCTCTCCGTCCGCACGCAAAGCGAGTGAAAGAAAAGACGTACCGGTATCGACGACAAGGATGGGACGTGAAGTATCAATGAGCATGGAATCTGTCCGTAATGTGTTGAAACGGCATTATAACATTGCCCGCAGAAGCAGTTGCTTGGTATAGTTTGCCCGTTTTCAGACGATCTTTCCCCAAAGGTCGTCTGAAAACCCTGCCGCAACGCAGTTAAAACGGACACGGCAAGTCCCGCCCAAACCGATTTCCATCAACCCGCTCCAATCCCAAAACCATGACGGCAACCCTACCAACAGACTACATCGGACGCTTCGCCCCCAGCCCCACCGGCCTGCTCCACATCGGCTCACTGCTGACCGCGCTTGCATCCTACGCCGATGCACGCGCAAACCGGGGCAAATGGCTGGTCCGCATGGAAGATCTCGACCCGCCGCGCGAAATGCCCGGTGCCGCCGCGCATATCCTGCACACGCTCGAAGCCTTCGGTTTCGAATGGGACGGCGAAGTCGTTTGGCAGAGCCGCCGCCATTCGCTGTACAGGGACGCCTTGGGTCGTCTGAAAGAAAAAGGCCTGCTCTATCCCTGTTATTGCAGCCGCAAAGACTGGCAGGCGGCCGCCGCCCAAGGTGCCGACGGATTCGTTTACAACGGACGCTGCCGCCGCCCCGAAGACCGCCCCCACACCGACAAACCGCCCGCATGGCGCATCCGCGTCAACGACGAAACCATCGGATTTGACGACGGTATCGTCGGACATTACGCCCAAAACCTCGCCCGCGACATCGGCGACTTCGTCCTCTTGCGTGCCGACGGATTTTGGGCGTACCAGCTTGCCGTCGTCGCCGACGATGCCGACCAAGGCATCACACACATCGTACGCGGGCAAGACCTGCTCGTTTCCACCCCGCGCCAAATCTACCTGCAACGCAGCCTCGGCTTCGCTACCCCGCATTACGCCCACCTCCCGCTTTTAGTCAACAAACACGGGCAGAAATGGTCAAAGCAGACGCTTGCCCCCGCCTTGGACGAAAACCATAAAGAACAATTACTCCGCCAAGTCCTGCAATACCTCAACCTTCCGCCCGCACCCGAAGTTTCCCGCCCGCAGGCGCTTTTATCTTGGGCGATAGAACACTGGCAGCCGCATAAAATACCGATACATGATATAGTTACGGAGTAGATTGGCGAGATTGCAACAAATTACTCGAGATATTATTCGAATGTAATTATTTTTTTACATAACACGCACATTAATACTTCATATTTACTATAATCGCCGTAACCAAATGCATAACGGGAAGACGGCCATCCGTGCCGACTTTTCACCCGACAGTCAAACTTAAAAATAACAAAAGAAAATCATTATGTTAAGTGTCATTATTGTTGAAGACGAAGTGCTCGCCGCAGAACGCCTGCGCATCTTGCTAGAAGAGTGCAACGTCGTCATCCTCAACGTATTCCACCACGCTCAGCCCGCTTTGGACTGGTTGAGTATGCACGAAGTCGATATCGTATTTGCCGACATCGGACTGCCCGAAATTACCGGACTCGAGCTGGTCGAACGCATCAAGCGTGTCGCCAAACGCCAGCCCGAAATCATCTTCACCACCGCCTACGAAGAACATGCCTTGCGCGCCTTCGAACTGGCGGCAGCCGACTACCTGCTCAAACCCATCCGCTCAACCCGCCTACAGGCGGCATTGGACCGGGTCAGCGAAAAATACCGCGAAAAAGCCGACGACTTTACCCATTTCCAAGTCTTCAGCCGCGACCGCATGATCGAAATCCCGTGGCAGCAGGCGCGTTATCTGATGGCGGAACACAAAACCGTCTTTCTGGTTACCGGCGATAGACAAAGCTACGAACTGCCCAAAACCCTGGTTTATTGGGAAGAATTGTTGGGCGAAAAAATCATCCGTCTCCACCGCAACGCCCTCGCCTTCCGCCACACATTAGACTACCTGATACGGTTGGACGACGACGATGACAGCGATTCCGCCTGGGGCGCGCAGATATTGGACATCCCCAAACCCCTGCCCGTCAGCCGCCGCCAGCTTTCCGCCATCCGCAAAATCCTCAAAAGCAAGGTGTAGATTTGCCGATAAAGCCCGAACCCTGCCTTTCATGCGCAGGGTTTTGTTTTTCGGGTTCAACCTGCTGTTCATCAGGTGCATTAAAGTAAAAAAAATCGCAAGCCAAAATGAAAACAGGACATTTGTCAGCCACCTTTGCCGACTGCGCAGGAATGACGGCATTATCAGATCATCCTTTAGGACTTGGCGACAAATAATCGCCGCCCGTCATCGAATCCCACGCTAGTCAGGGAATAGGAAAAGTTCGCCTCTTCGGCAAACAAGGTCGTCTGAAAACAAACGCCGCAGGTTGTGTTCAACCTGAAGCCGTTTTCAGACGACCTTTTGTCTGGTTTGGAAAGCCAGCGTATTATAGTGGATTAACTTTAACCCAGTACGGCGTTGCCTCGCCTTAGCTCAA
>NZ_KV812125.1:86186-105732 GCF_001813335.1 Neisseria sp. HMSC055H02
GTCCTGATTTAAAGTTAATCCACTATAAATCAGGACGGGCAGTGCCGTACGGGTTTGCACTTGACCCATACACCCTTCAAAACAAAACGGGCGGCTTGGATGGCCGCCCGTTTGATTGTCCCGTTGTTTATTTGATGATTTGGTTCAGCTCGCCTTTGGCGTAGCGGTTTGCCATTTTCTCAAGGGAAACGGGTTTGATTTTGCCTGCCTGACCTTCGCAACCGAATGCGAGGTAGCGGTCGAGACAGATTTGTTTCATGGCTTCGACGGTTTTGCTCAGGTATTTGCGCGGGTCGAATTCGGACGGGTTTTCTGCCATGAAGCGGCGGATGGCGCCGGTGGAGGCGAGGCGCAGGTCGGTGTCGATATTGACTTTGCGCACGCCGTGTTTGATGCCTTCGACGATTTCTTCTACGGGTACGCCGTAGGTTTCGCCGATTTTGCCGCCGTATTCGTTGATGACTTTCAGCCATTCTTGGGGAACGGAGCTGGAGCCGTGCATGACGATGTGGGTGTTGGGCAGGGCTTGGTGGATTTCTTTGATGCGGTCGATGCGCAATACGTCGCCGGTGGGCGGACGGGTGAATTTGTATGCGCCGTGGCTGGTACCGACGGCGATGGCGAGTGCATCCACGCCGGTGTCTTTGACGAAGCGCACGGCATCTTCGACGCTGGTGAGCATTTGGTCGTGCGAGAGCTTGCCTGCCGCGCCTACGCCGTCTTCTTCGCCGGCTTCGCCGGTTTCGAGGTTGCCCAAGACGCCGATTTCGCCTTCGACGGACACGCCGCAGGCGTGGGAGAAGTTAACGACGGTACGGGTGGCATTGACGTTGTATTCGTAGGTGGACGGGGTTTTGCCGTCTTCGAGCAGCGAGCCGTCCATCATGACGGAGGAGAAGCCCAGTTGGATGGAGCGTTGGCACACGTCGGGCGATGCGCCGTGGTCTTGGTGCATGACGACGGGGATGTGCGGGAATTCTTCGACGGCTGCCAAAATCAGGTGGCGTAAAAACGGCGCACCTGCATATTTGCGCGCGCCGGCGGATGCTTGAACGATAACGGGGGCGTTGACTTGGTCTGCGGCTTCCATGATGGCGCGCATTTGTTCGAGGTTGTTGACGTTGAATGCGGGCAGGCCGTAGCTGTTTTCGGCGGCATGGTCAAGCAGTTGGCGCATGGATACGAGTGCCATTTAAATCTCCTTGGTGAGGTAGCGGGATGGTGATGTGGGAAATTATAATGTTTTTCTTATTAAAAAACTACACAGGGCTACATCAGTTTTATATATTAATGAGATTTTGAGCGGCTGCGGCGGGCAAACGGGGCGGTCGGTATTTTTCTGGCATGGTTTATAATAACGGTTTGTTTTCGGGGTCGTCTGAAACGGCGGCGGGAGGGGTGTGATGGGTAAGTTTGCAATAGCGGATATGGATGCGGTGTTGTTTCAGACGACCTTGCGCGTGCAGGTGGGCGATGTGAATTACGGCGGCCATCTGGCGAACGATGCCGTTTTGCGTTTGTGTCATGAGGTGCGGATGCGCTGGCTGGCGGGTTTGGGCTGGAGCGAAACGGACGCGGGCGGCGCGGGGCTGATTATGGCGGACGCGGCGGTGCAATATTTGGCACAAGGCTTTTACGGCGATGAATTGTCGGCGGAGATGGGCGTCGAGGATATCGGCAAGGGCGGGTTTGCGCTGCTGTTCCGCCTGACGCGCATCGCGGACGGCAAGGTGCTGGCGCGGGTGCGCACGGGCATGGTGTGTTTCGATTATGCGCGCCAAAAAGTGTGCCGATTGCCGGAGGCTTTGAAAACCGTGTTGGAGGTCGTCTGAAAATGTTGGCGCGCGATTTCGGACTGTCTTTGGACGGCTATTTGAAAATGTTGGGACAACAAGGCAAGTCGGCGCACACGCTGTCTGCCTACGGTCGCGATTTGACCGAACTCGTGCGGCTTTTGACGGAGGGGTCGTCTGAAACGGCGCAGGATTTGACGCGGCGCGATTTCGTGGCGGCGTTGAAACGGCTGTCGCAACAAGGCTTGAGCGAACGGACGCTGGCGCGCAAATTATCGGCGTGGCGGCAATATTGCGGCTGGCTCGTGCAGTCGGGCATGATGGACAACGACCCGACCTTCAACCTGAAAGCCCCGCGCCTGCCCGAACGCCTGCCCAAAGCCTTGCCGCAGGAAGAGTTGAACCATATGCTCGACAGCTCGCCCGACGACGACGGTTTGGCAGTGCGCGACCATGCCTTGTTTGAACTGATGTACGGCAGCGGTCTGCGCCTGAGCGAGATACACGGCTTGGATTTGGGCGATGTGTTGCTGGACGAAGGTTGGGTAAGCGTGACCGGTAAAGGCAGGAAAGAGCGGCAAGTCCCGCTATCGGGCAAAAGCGTCGAAGCCTTGTGCGCCTATTTGTCCGAACGCGTGGCGGCAAGCGGCGAAACCGCGCTCTTTACCGGCAAAAACGGCACGCGGCTCGGACAGCGGCAAATCCAAAAACGCCTTCAGACATGGGCGGTGCAGCAGGGCAGCGGGCAACATATTTCCCCGCACATGATGCGCCACAGCTACGCCAGCCACCTTTTGCAATCCTCGCGCGACATCCGCGCCGTGCAAGAGCTGCTGGGGCACAGCAACCTCTCGACCACGCAGATTTACACCAAGCTGGATTTCGACCATCTGGCAAAGGTTTACGACGAGGGGCATCCGCGGGCGAAACGGAAAAAGTAATTCAACAAAATCAACGGAAACATCATGATCAGCATTTTCGACATTTTCAAAATCGGCATCGGCCCCTCCAGCTCCCACACCGTCGGCCCCATGAAAGCCGCCGCCGCCTTTTCAGACGACCTCAAACAATCAGGGCTGGACACGCAAACCGAGCGCATCGTCATCGACATTTACGGCTCGCTGGCGCTGACAGGACGCGGACACGGCACATTCGACGCCCTCCTGCTCGGCTTGGAAGGCAGCCTGCCGCACGACATCCCCCTCGCCGACATCCCCGACCGTCTCGAACGCATCCGCACGCAACACATCCTCCGCCTCAACGGACGCGAAATCAGCTTCAACCCCGACAGCGACCTGAACATACGCGGCGACCAAGTGCTGCCCAAACACCCGAACGGACTGAATTTCACCGCCTACGGCAAAGACGGCGGCAAGCTCAAAGAACAAATTTATTATTCCGTCGGCGGCGGCTTTATTGTTACCGATCAAGAGTTTGACAAACAAGCCGAACAAACGCGCCCGGTCCCCTACCCTTACACCAGCTACGCCGAACTGCTCGCCCAATGCCGCATGAACCAGCTCGATATTTCCGAAGCCGTATTGGCAAACGAAGCCGCGCTTGCCGGTTGCAGCGAAGCCGAAATCCGCCGCCGCGTCGCCGGCGTTGCCGACGTTATGGAAGGCTGCATCAAACGCGGGCTGGCGGCAGACGGCGAACTGCCCGGCGGCTTGAACGTCCGCCGCCGCGCCCCGCAGCTTGCCGCCAAACTCAAAGCCCTGCGCGAAACCGAAATCGTCAATACCCAGCTTTGGCCCATGGTTTACGCCATGGCGGTCAACGAAGAAAACGCCGCCGGCGGACGCGTCGTTACCGCACCGACCAACGGCGCCGCCGGCATCATCCCCGCCGTCCTGCACTACTTCCGCAAGTTCAACCCGCACGCCACACAAGAGCGTGTCGAAAACTTCCTGCTCACCGCAGGCGCCATCGGCATCCTCTACAAAACCAACGCCTCTATCTCCGGCGCAGACGTCGGCTGCCAAGGCGAAGTCGGCGTCGCCTGCTCCATGGCGGCGGGCGCATACGCCGAAGTCATCGGCGGCACGCCCAAACAAGTGGAAAACGCCGCTGAAATGGCGATGGAACATCATTTAGGCCTGACCTGCGACCCCGTCGGCGGATTGGTGCAAATCCCCTGCATCGAACGCAACGGCATCGCCGCCGAAAAAGCCCTCAAACTCGGCACCCTCGCCCTGCTGGAAGACGGCACGGACAAAAAAGTCTCGCTCGACGAAGTCATCCAAACCATGTTGCAGACAGGGCGCGACATGAAGTCCACCTACAAAGAAACCTCGCTTGCCGGACTCGCCATCACCCTCCAGAAAAAAGCCGTCCCCGTATCCGTCCGTGTTGTGGAATGTTGAAAACGGAAAAAATATGAAAAAGGTCGTCTGAAACCGAGTACAAACAAGTTTCAGACGACCTTTCCGCACACCCGAAACGCTGAATTTTCCAGCAAAATCAGGTATAATAACGGTCTATTTCCGTCCGTCGGACAGCTTGACCGTCCGGGTGGCGCGCCCAACTGTCGTTCAGACGACCTCAGCAGAAATTCTTTTAAAAAATCTTACAGATAAAGACCATGACTGACCAAAAACACGAAGAATACGGCGCCGACAGCATACAAGTGCTGGAAGGCTTGGAAGCGGTACGCAAACGCCCCGGTATGTATATCGGCGACACGCAGGACGGCAGCGGCCTGCACCACATGGTGTTCGAAGTATTGGACAACTCCATCGACGAAGCCCTTGCCGGACATTGCGACAAAATCACCGTAACCATCCATGCCGACAATTCCGTCAGCGTGGCCGACAACGGGCGCGGTATGCCCACCGGCATCCACCCGAAAGAAGGACGCTCCGCCGCCGAAGTCATCATGACCGTATTGCACGCGGGCGGCAAGTTCGACAACAACAGCTACAAAATCTCCGGCGGCCTGCACGGCGTGGGCGTATCCGTCGTCAACGCGCTGTCCGACTGGGTAACGCTGACCATCTACCGCGACGGCAAGGAACACTTCGTCCGCTTCGTGCGCGGCGAAACCGAAGAGCCGCTGAAAGTTGTCGGCGATTCCGACAAAAAAGGTACGACCGTGCGCTTCCTCGCCAGCGCGGAAACCTTCGGCAACGTCGAATACAGCTTCGACATCCTCGCCAAACGCATCCGCGAACTTTCCTTCCTGAACAACGGCGTGGACATCGAATTGATTGACGAGCGCGACGGCAAACACGAAAGCTTCGCTCTTTCCGGCGGCGTGGCAGGTTTCGTGCAATACATGAACCGCAAAAAAACGCCGTTGCACGAAAAAATCTTCTATGCGTTCGGCGAGAAAGACGGCATGAGCGTCGAATGCGCGATGCAGTGGAACGACAGCTATCAGGAAAGCGTGCAGTGCTTCACCAACAACATCCCGCAACGCGACGGCGGTACGCACCTGACCGCGTTGCGCCAAGTGATGACGCGCACCATCAACAGCTACATCGAAGCCAACGAAGTCGCCAAAAAAGCCAAAGTTGAAACGGCCGGCGACGATATGCGCGAAGGTTTGACCTGCGTGTTGTCCGTCAAACTGCCCGACCCCAAATTCTCATCCCAAACCAAAGACAAACTGGTTTCCAGCGAAATCAGCCCCGTCGTCAACGAAGTCATCAACCAAGCACTGACCGATTTCCTCGAAGAAAATCCGAACGAAGCCAAAATCATCACCGGCAAAATCGTCGATGCCGCCCGCGCGCGCGAAGCCGCCCGCAAAGCCCGCGAAATCACCCGCCGCAAAGGCGTGATGGACGGCTTGGGGCTGCCCGGCAAGCTCGCCGACTGCCAAGAAAAAGACCCTGCCTTGTCAGAACTTTATCTGGTCGAGGGCGATTCCGCAGGCGGTTCCGCCAAACAAGGCCGCGACCGTAAATTCCAAGCCATTTTGCCGCTCAAAGGCAAAATCCTGAACGTCGAAAAAGCCCGTTTTGAAAAAATGCTCGCCAGCCAAGAGGTCGCCACCCTGATTACCGCGCTGGGCGCAGGCATCGGCAAAGAAGAGTTCAATCCCGAAAAACTGCGTTACCACCGCATCATCATCATGACCGATGCCGACGTGGACGGCGCGCACATCCGCACCCTGCTTTTGACCTTCTTCTACCGCCAAATGCCCGAACTGGTCGAACGCGGCTACATCTACATCGCCCAGCCGCCGCTCTACAAAGCCAAATACGGCAAGCAAGAGCGTTACCTCAAAGACGAACTGGAAAAAGACCAATGGCTGCTCGGCCTTGCCTTGGAAAAAGCCAAAATCGTTTCAGACGGACGCACCATCGAAGGTGCAGAACTCGCCGATATTGCCAAACAATTCTTGCAGGCGAAAACCGTCATCGAACAGGAAAGCCGCTTTGTCGACCAACTCTTCCTAAGAACAATGCTTTACGCGTCGCCCATTGATTTGACGTCGTCTGAAACCGCCGATAAAGCCTTGGCCGAACTTTCAGGTTTGCTCGACGAAAAGGAGATTGCCCTAGAACGCATCGAAGGACACGAAGGCAACCGCTTCATCAAAATTACCCGCAAGCTGCACGGCAACGTCATGGTCAGCTACATCGAACCCAAGTTCCTCAACAGCAAAGCCTACCAAACCCTCACCCAAACCGCCGCCGCGCTCAAAGGCTTGGTCGGCGAGGGTGCCAAGCTTTATAAAGGCGAGAACGAGTACGACGTAGACAGCTTTGAAACCGCGCTGAACATCCTGCTCCAAAACGCCCAAAAAGGCATGTCCATCCAGCGATACAAAGGTTTGGGCGAGATGAACCCCGAGCAGCTTTGGGAAACCACGATGGACCCTGCCGTGCGCCGTTTGTTGAAAGTGCGCATCGAAGATGCCATCGCCGCCGATGAAGTGTTCGTTACCCTGATGGGCGACGAAGTCGAACCGCGCCGCGCCTTCATCGAAAACAACGCCCTGATTGCGCAAAACATTGACGCTTGATAGGGGTTGAAACATGAAAAGGTCGTCTGAAAATGGGAATTTCCGGTTTTCAGACGACCTTTTTGATTGGTGGGAACCAAGACAGATAAAACAAATACGGCGGATTCATTTATTTTTTGATACGACACCTGCCGTCTCCCTGTACGGACAGAGATAGGCATTTCAGACGACCTTCAAACAGGCTTAGCTACAATACCGCAGGGGCAAATCAAGACCCAACGAATTCTTTTCGCCCCAATGCCTTGTCGGTTTTACCAACCCGCCCTGCTCCACTCCATAAGCCGAAAATTCCTGCCCGACACCCGTAACAAAAAATAAATCCTGTTGCAATATCATAAATTACGGTAAATTTACAAAGGAAAACACTTACCCTCCAACTATCAAGGAGTAAGTCATGCGTTTGATTATCGCCGCCCCTGCCAACGGGACAACATTAAAAGACGCGCTCAAGGCGCATTTGCAAAACGATCCGCGAATTGACAGCCTAACCGATTTATCCTTGCCGAATGGCACCTATCCGCAGCTTTCATTTGCTGCGGCGCAAGAAGTAGCGGCAGGGCGAGCCGACCGCGCTATTTTGATTTGAGGTACAGGAATCGGTACGGCGATTGCAGCCAATAAAGTCCGCGGCATACGGGCAGCAACGGCGCATGATTTAATCACTTTGCGCGGTTCGGTAGAAAACTACGATGCGCAGGTATTGTGCATGGGGCAAAACGTCATCGCTACCCCTGCTGCATGGGCATTGGTGGATATTTGGCTGGATTTGCGCCACGACACGGGTAGCGGATACGCACCGAAAATCGGTGAAATCGAAGCCTACGAATGCGGTAAGTAGTACGGTTTTTGCAAAAGGTTAGTCTAGACTCGCCATTCTCGCCCCGCTTGTATGAGGATGGCCCGTCGTAGCATGAGCTTTACCCGCAGATTATTTTTGAGGTGAGGTCGCCTGAAATTCCCTCCTACCGCCGTCATTCCCACGCAGGCGGGAATCTAGAAATGTGAAGTTGCGGCATCCTTGAAATCTTCCCAAAATGTCGAGGTCTGGATTCCCGCCTGCGCAGGAATGACAAAATTGCAGCCCTCTTGTTTTGACCTGCCATATTTCGCGGGTAAAGCCCACGCTACGGTTGCCCGCCTGAAAGTTTGCAACGTGGGCTTTACCCACGGATTAAGCTCCATCTAAAAAAGTGGTCGTCTGAAAAGCCTGCGTACACAGGGATTCAGACGACCTTTTATTTAACGGATTAAAATAAACAGGATATTTTCAACAGCTACTTCCGTGCATAGAGAAGCAAAAACGGCAGCATGGACGGAGCTTTTTGCCAGGCATAAATGCGACTTGGCCTGCAATCGACATACTACGTATCCCGCATTTTATCCAAACAGACAAAAAGAGCCTGCATAAAGCAGGCTCTTTATTTAAACTAACCGTATCAGATTAGAATTTGTGACGCAGACCAACTGTACCAGCAGTTTTCTCGTATTTGTTGTCGCCTTTACCTTCTCTCAACCAACCGGCAGAAATCAGGGCAGAAGTGCGTTTAGAGAAGTCGTAGTCAGCACCGACGATTACTTGGTTGTATTGGCTGTTGCCTTGTTTTTCGCCATCTTTTTTGGCTTTGAAGCCGTGAGCGTAAGATACGCGTGGCATTACATTACCCATACGGTAACCGGCAGTTGCAGCAACTTCAGTTTGCTCGTTTTTCTTGCCGCTGTCTACGTTTTTAGAAGCATCGTACTGACCTGCTACGGCAAACAAAGCGTTGTTAGCATCGTAACCGACAATCAAACGATGAGTTTGATGGTCTTTAACAGAAATACCAGTTACATCGCCAACTTCTAAACCCCAGTCATCTTTTTCACGGGCTGCCTTGACATCATCGCGATCGGCTTTTTTCAAGTCATACTTGGCAAATTGACCAGCGTAACGACCGAAGAAACCAGCATTCTCATAGTTCAGACCAGCATGGTAAGACGCACCAGTTTTAACTTCATGAGTATATTTGTCTTTGGGATTCGCATTGTCACGTGGTTGGTATTGTACGCTTGCGCTGAAACCGGACAATACAGGTGAATCGTAACGTACAGACACTTTACGATCTTCTACACGTTCGAATTTACCTAATGCCAAAACATCTGAGTTTGCATCACTGGCTTCCCAAGGATCGATGCTGTCGCTGCTGTCTTTCAGAGGGGTATTCAGTTTACCGGCACGGATTTTACCGAAACCGCCTTCCAAACCGATGAAGGACTCGCGAGTTCCCCAACCTTTGTCAGTACCGGCAACAGAAGTGTTTTGCTCTACTTGCCAAATAGCATTCAGGTTATTGCTCAGGTGCTCATGGCCTTTGAAACCGATGCGTGAACCGTAGTCAGCAATTTCAGTAGCAGTTTTGGTTGTATCCTTGGTAGTTACACCGTTAACTGTAGTTTTTTCTTTAACTCGGGAAATGTCAACACCGGCTTTAACTTGACCGTACAAGGTAACGTCAGCCATAGCTGCAACAGGCAGAGCTGCCAGAGTCAGAGCAATCAGAGATTTTTTCATTGCTGTATTCCTTTTCTATCGTGAAGAAATAACTTAAGCAGACCCGGACAGAGTCCGCTTAGGCTTTACATTATCGCTGGAATCAGCGATTCCATGACTCTCACTATAATTGTTCCTTTCTAAAAAAACAAACTTTATTCACTTCCCCTTCTTCCCCCCTTACGCCACACCACCCTGCTAACAACATAAGATTCAAAATATTTCCTTTATAAATCATATGGTAATACCGATTTTCCTATTATTTGCATTTTTACAACACAGATTTCCCGAACGGTAGTTTTTTAGGACTGGCTGTTGTTTTTTGGCTAATTCAGGCAAGCGAGGAAACTGGAAACATCGTTCAGGTATTCATGCCTGCTTGACCCTGATAGGGTTTGCCGGGCATAAATATCTCCTGATCTACGGTGGCTGCCATTCCAACTCCGTAGTACAGGCTTTATCTGCGGGTTGGTTTATCGAAAAGAGAAAGGGTCGTCTGAAAAGAATGCGTACAGATTTCAAACAATTTTTTATAGTGTATGAAAATAAAAACAGGATATTTCAAATCTTCATTCCTGATTCGAAAGAAATATAAGAGCTTGAGTACGGTAATTTTGAATATTTCTAAAAATCAATGCTTAGATTCCTGTCGGCGCGGGAATGGCCAGACCTTTCTTTATTGAAGGGGAAAATAAGGCTTGACAGTATTTCAGACGACCTCACAGCCATTCGGGCATTTCGGGACGGATGATGCCGAACTCGGGCGGATAATCCACGCCGGTTAAGTACAATCCGTCAGGCATAAAGGTCGGCGGGGCTTTGAGGCGGCTGCGTTCTCCAATTAAGGTTTGAAATCCGGAAACACTAAGCCTGCCGCTGCCGACATAAACCAATGCGCCCATAATATTACGCACCATATGGTGCAGAAAGGCATTGCCGTGTAAATCCAGTTTGAGGAATTGCGGCGTACCGCTGATTTTTGCACTGTATAGGGTTTTGATGGGGGATTTTGCTTGGCATTCGGCAGCGCGAAAGCTGGAGAAATCATGTTCGCCTTCTAATAATAAGGCCGCCTGCTGCATTTTGTCAGGATCGAGCTTGAGATGCGTCCACCCTACCCTGCCTTGCAATATCGGGGAACGGACGGGAGATGATTCTAAAAGGTAACGATACCTTCTACCGTATGCGTCAAAGCGGGCGTGAAAATGGGAGGCCACTTGCTGTGCGAACAATACAGACACACCTTCGGGAAGATGGGCATTGACGCCCCGCACCCATGCCTGCTCGGGACGGACTACTGTAGTATCGAAATGGACGACTTGCGCAGTCGCGTGTACGCCTGTGTCCGTCCGTCCGGCAACTATGGTTCGGATGGCTTCACCCGCAATTTGGCTGAGTGCATATTCTAAGGTCGTCTGAACAGTAGGCAAGTCGCCAGCTTGTTTTTGCCAGCCGTAAAATCGGCTGCCATCATAAGACAGGATTAATGCCCAACGGCAAACTGCGGGCTGCTTTGAAGAAGGAAACATCATAATCGGTGAAGGCTCGATATTCGAACAAAATCATACGAAAATTGCTTATCCGACAGTATAGCAATAAAAAAGATGCCGCTTTTAGAAACGGCATCTTTATTTTTCTTTCCCCAAAGGGATTGTCAGATTAATCAGCCTAACTCTGCCAACAAGGCTTTGGTTTTATCCAAGATATCGCCGGTAGCCTCTTCCATCAGCTCTTGCAAAGTTTCACGGGCTGCACCGGGGTCTCCAATTTCGACATACATTTTTGCCAATTCGTATTTGGCTTCTAAAGGAGCGGTCATTCCGACGGATTCGGAAATAAAGCCTGAGTCAAATGCCGACTTGCTTACTTCTTCATCAACTGTTAGGTTTTCCCATTCGATGGTCTCTTCTACTCCGTTACCTTGGGAATCAGCCAATCCGAAATCTTCGTCGCTTTCTTGGAAGGTAATGCCTTCATCTTGTTTGATTTCAAAAGGCTCTTCGGCTACGGCTTCATCGGCTGAGGTATCAACGGAAGCAAACTCTAAAGCCTCGTCCCCATTTAATTTTTCAGACGATGTTTGCTCAGATGTTGTGAACTCAGGCAGCGGCTCGATAGGCTGGGATTCGTTTTTTTCCGAGAAGAAGTCCCATCCTTCTTCTGCTTCTTCAAAGTCTTTGACATTTTCTGCGCTAACAGTCTGCTCCTGCTGTTGAACCTCAGAAGCGTCGGAGGCTTCGTAGTCAAACTCCAAATCAGAAACTTCTTCCGCAACGGCGGATTCGGTATAAGAATACTCTTCTTCACCTACTGAGGCATCCGCCTCTTTGGTTTCTTCACTAGCGTCATGGAAAGACGTGTCAAAGTTTGATTGGACCTCATCAAATTGCTGAATATGGGCCGTATTATCAGGCTCTTCTACTGACTCCTCTTGATGTCTGCTTTCTATAACTACTGAAACCGGTTGATACGGATTCTCCGGCTCGGGCTCATAGACGCTTTCTGTCGATTCAACAGAGTCCCAATCCAAATCACGGCGTTTTTCCGTTTCCTCATCCACGGTAACTGCGCTGGATACGATGCCGACGTGCTTATCGTCAATATCATCGATATTGATATTGATCTCATCTTCAGCGGCTTCTTTGGCTGCATTGGGCTGTACAAAAAAAGCCTCGTCGTCAAAATCATCCTCGATAGACAGTCCGTCAGGCTCTTCTGCCGGAACAGCTTTCGCTTGAACAAACTGTTCGGGCTTCGCCTCGTCAGCTATCACGGTTTCTGCAAAGCTAATGTCGTCATCTTCTTCGTCATATCCTGCAGAAGGAACAGGTACGACAGGCGCGACAGCAGCTGCTTTTCGTTTGCCCAAAGCTTTCAGTAACAGCAACAATGCCAACAGCGCACCGCCGCCGATTAACAGCCAGCGCCATAATCCGCCATCTTCAGACGACTCTTCTACTGCTTCACTTTGAGCAGCGGAATTTTGCTGAGCAGCCAAAGCTTCTTCAACTTGGGCTTCCGGCGTAGATTTTGCTGTTTCACTTGCAGCGGTTTGTTCTGCGATGCCGGGTTGTAATACTTCCTCAGTGCCTACGGATGAAGCAGCTTGTTCTTGTGTTGCACCCTGTGGAGCGGAAGCGGTTACTTGTGCCGGTTGTTGTTCAAGCTTGGCTTCTTTGTTTGATTTAGCCTCTTCGCCAGCCTTATTTTCACCTGCCTTATTTTCCGCAGATGCATTAGTTTTGGCAGCTTCTGATTTTTCAGACGATGCTTTAGATGCTGCTGCGGTCTGCGGCTGCTGTTTATCAGACACAAGAGACTTCTCGGCGGCCTGTTTAGCGGCTGCCTGTTTCATATCGAACTGGGTCGGGATATTCAATACTTTGCCAGCCAACATATGGTCGGCATTTTTATTGATGAACACACTAGGGTTGGCTTTTACCAATGCCTGTATTACCTGCTCGACCGTCATACCCTGAGGACGGATACGGGTCGCAATTTCAGTCAGGGTTTCACCCTGTTTGACTAAATGTCGTTTGCTATAACGCGGCTCGCCCTGTACAGAAGAGGCTACATTTTGCATCTGTTTAGGCTGTGTTTGGGCATTTTTTGACTTTTTATTGTCGATTCCCTCTTTACGCGTATTATTCGCAACATCTGCAGACGCATTTCCACTACGCAGCGCACGGTTAATCCGTTCGCGTGCAGCTTGACGGTCTATCTGCTGGGAAGCGTATGCGGGAGGCGGCTCCTGACGAACGCGGGGCGTACTGTCGCCCTTGACCGAGTAATCAGCCGGATCGATGATTGCGGTATATTCTCGAGATTGAGAGCCGGTGCTGACTTGGAAAATCAGCACAGGGTCTTTGATGGCTTTAGCCGAACGGATATTGATGACCGCACGATCGCCCGCTCTGTGAACGCTGGTTCTGAGGTTGGCATTCGATACGGAAGCCTTGCCGCCGTTAAATAATGCCTGTGCTTCTTCTCCGGTTACGGTGATGTTGCCGGAAAACGGCTCACCCAAATGCGATTGAACATTTAAACCGCCCAACCCTGCGCTTGCACCCACCGAAACCGCTAAGGCAACGGAAGCTGCGATAAGTTTGATTTTGTAATGTTTTTTCAAAACTTGTCCCCTATGAAATGAATCCTGCTGTACTGCCGATTACTTAACCGTCTATTACGATATATTACGTTATGATATAGTCTAAGTCCCTAATCTGCCAAGTAACACTGTCATTTATGTTATCAAAAATGTCATAAACCGTTGCTGTTTGCATCGGTGTGTTTCTTTTTTACAAATCTATTGAGAACTTATTTTATCATTCCATTTGCATTTTTAAAACCTTACAACAAACTGTCGGCATATCAAACAAACCAAAGTTTCAGATTTGCGGTAATGCAAAAAACCGCAGCTGCCTGTATGATTGCCGTTTGATTGTTTGGTTTCCTCATTTTTGTTTTTTATATATGAAAATTCTGAGTGATTTATTGGCGGTAATTTTGTTTTTTCTGACTTATACGGTTACGAAAGACATGATTGCCGCGACAGCCGTAGCTTTGGTAGTCGGTGTTTTGCAGGCGGCCTTTACCTATTGGAAATTTAAAAAGCTGGATACGATGCAGTGGGTCGGATTGGTTTTAATCGTGGTATTCGGCGGGGCGACCATCCTGCTGAAAGATCCGCGATTCATCATGTGGAAACCGACCGTATTGTTTTGGATAGGTGCACTGGTCTTGCTTTTCAGCCACCTTGCCGGAAAAAACGGACTTAAGGCTACAATGGGCAAGGAACTCGAATTGTCCGATACCGTCTGGAATAATCTGACCTATGCTTGGATAGCGTTTCTCGTATTTATGGGCATAGCCAACTGGTTTGTATTCACTCATTTTGAAAGTCATTGGGTGAATTACAAGATGTTCGGTTCGACCGGACTGATGTTCGCTTTCTTTATCGCTCAAGGTATTTATTTGGGCAAACATTTACCAAAGGAGAATTAAGCAATGGAATATTATATGCTTTTGGCCACTGATGCAGACGACGTACATGAAGCCCGTATGGCTGCACGTCCCGATCATCTGAAACGTTTGGAAGCCCTGCAAGCCGAAGGGCGCCTTTTGACAGCCGGACCGAATCCTCTGCCCGACAATCCCGAACGCGTCTCCGGCAGCCTTATCATCGCCCAATTCGCATCGCTTGACGAAGCCCAAGAATGGGCGGAACAAGATCCTTATGTCGCTGCGGGCGTATATGAGGAAGTTTTAATTAAGCCCTACAAAGCTGTTTTTAAATAATGGATATGCGTTCAGCAATAGAAGGTCGCCTGAAAACTCTAAATCCTCAGATATTCGAGTTTCAAGACGACAGCCATTTGCACAAAGGACACGCAGGCAATAAAGGCGGGGGGCATTATGCTGTAACCGTCGTCAGCGAGGCTTTCACCGGGATGAAACGTATTGAACGCCAACGCATGGTTCAAAACCTGCTCCAAGACCTGTTTGCCGGCGGTTTCATCCATGCCTTAAGCATTAAGGCGGCAACGCCCGACGAATATTTCCATTGAATTATCCGTAGTGTTTCAAATTAAAGAGAAGATTATGAGAAAAACCCATTTTACAGCCGCATTGGTTATGGCCGCCCTATCCTGCAGCCTGTTTGCCCAAACTTTGGTTACCGTCAACGGACAAACCATCGACAGCAGCGTGATTGACGGACAAGTTGCCGCCTTGCGTGCTGAAAACAAACAAATCCAGGATTCTCCACAACTGCGACAAGAGCTGGCCAACCGCCAAGTTATCAGCACGGTTATCGCGCAAGAAGCCAGACGCCGCAAACTGGACCAAAGTGCGGAATTCAAAAAAGCCCTCGAACAAGCCCGTGCAGATGCGAAGAAACAAGGTGCGGACAAAAAACCGTCCTTCAAAACAGAATGGGCGGCATTTGAAGACGACCTGCTCGGACAAGCTCTGGCCATCGACGTATTGCGCAAAAATCCTGTCAACGAACAAGAAATTAAAAAATCCTACGATGAATTTGCCAAATTCTACCAAGGCAGTCAGGAAGTACGCCTAGGGGAAATCGTCACCCGAACTAAAGCCGACGGACAAAAAGCTGCTGCCGATTTGAAGGCGAAGAAGGCTTTTGCCGCAGTATTGAAACAATATTCGATTGATGAAGAAGCCAAAAAAGCAGGCGGTATTCCTCAAGCTTATGTTCCGCTGAAAGACTTGCAAGAAGCCGCACCGCCTCTGTACGCAGCAGTCAAAGACCTGAAAAAAGGTGAAGCGACATCCGAACCGCTGCAAGACGGTAATTCTTACGCCGTGTTTTACGTTGACGACCGCCGCGATGTCAAAGTTCCTGCCTTTAACGAAATCAAAGGCAACATAGCCCGCGACCTGAGTACTGCCCGCATTGACGACACTATGCGTGCGCTCTTGCAAAAAGCCGACATCAAACCTGCCAAATAACCTTTAAGCTTCCTATAACGGATAAGTAAAGGAAATTAAGCCGGATTCTTTTTGCGGCATTGATGCAATCCACCTAAAGGTCGTCTGAAACCATAACGTTTTTCAGACGACCTTTTCTACCTGCATTGCTGTCGAAACACTTTTGTATTTGAATCTGCCGTCAACCAATCTTTTGAAATAGAGATAAAGAACCGCTATGCGAGCCGTCATTCAAAAAGTGAGTTGTTCCCGTGTCGATGTATTGGACGGAAATCATAAGGAAACCTGCGCCGAAATCGATAACGGGTTGATGATATTGCTCGGCGTTACCCACGACGATACCGAAGCAGATGCGCGCTATATTGCCGACAAAACCGCCAATCTGCGTATTTTCGAAGACGATGCCGGCAAATTGAACCTGTCCGTCAAAGATGTCGGCGGCTCAATCCTGCTGGTTTCACAATTCACGTTGTATGCCGATGCACGAAATGGCCGCCGTCCGTCTTTCTCGGCAGCCGCCCCTGCCGAACAGGCGCAAACGCTCTATCTGCATACCGCAGAACTATTGCGCGGACATGGTTTGAACGTGCAAACCGGCCGCTTCCAAACACATATGCAGGTCAGCCTGTGCAACGACGGCCCCGTTACCCTGCTGCTGGACTCGCAAAAACTGTTTTGACGAAAATCCTGCTGCAAGATATAGTGGATTAAAATAAAAATGAGACAAGGCGCCAACGTCCGCCGTGTACAAGGTAGTACATAAGGGCGTTGGCAACGCCGTATCATTGCAATTTTAATCCACTATAAAACAAGTATTGCCCTTGCCTAATATAATCCAAAGGTCGTCTGAAAAACCAAAAATTGGGTTTTCAGACGACCTTTTTCTATTCGCTTCTGACTCGAAGCCGACTCTACATCGTGAAACGTAAAATACCTAAATCGGACATTTCACTTGCCGCTATTCCAACGTTCCACCTACCACCCTCGCGCACAAAGCTTCCTTCAAAGGCAAAGCGTTCAAGCGTTGCAAGGTCGTCTGAAATTCAGCGAACGGTATCGGTTCCGAACCGAAACGATGCATATGCAGGGTATCTTGCTGACAGTCAATCAACTCGATGCCCAATCCGGCAAGAAACGGGACGGCTCGCGCGAAGGCGATTTTGGAGGCATCCGGCTCAAGGGCGAACATGGATTCTCCGTAAAATACCCGTCCGATTTGTACACCGTAAAAGCCGCCCGCCAGTTTCAGACGACCTGTTTCATCGGGATAGAAACATTCAAACGAATGCGCGTGCCCCAAGCGGTGCAGCTCGGTATAAGCGGCTTGGAATTCGGGAACAATCCATGTGCCGTCCTGACCGGGGCGCGGAAAGGCGGCGCAATGCGCAATGACGGTTTCGAAACATTGGTTGACCGTTACCCGATAGGGTTTGTTGCGCAAGGTTTTCGCCAACGAACGCCCGATATGCAGATTTTCAGGCACGATGACGGCACGCGGATCTATGGTATGCCAAAAAAACCAGCCGTCTTCGCTGAACCACGGGAAAATCCCCTGCCGATACGCCGACAGCAGCCGTCCCGTGTCCAAATCGCGGCTGATACCGACCACGCCGTCGCACTCTTCCAGCGCGCAAAACGGGTCGGGGAAAGTGTAATCATTAGGGTAAAGCAAGGGGATACTCATTAAAAATCCTAAGGTATAGTGGATTCACTTTAAACCGGTACGGCATTGCCTCGCCTTGTCCTGATTTCAATTTAATCCACTATATTATTCTGATTTGCAGCGGCATGATGTTCATGTTCCGCAAAAAATTTCAGACGACCCCAAATTCTCATCCAAGGTCGTCTGAACATCAAACATCTTTTAAAACGGGAATCAGCGTTTGCTCTTCGCTTGGCATTCGCCGCACACGCCGTACATATAAAGCGCATGGTCAACGATGCGGTAGCCGTTTTCTTCCGCGATTTTGTCTTGCAAGGCTTCGATTTCAGGATTGTGGAATTCCGTTACCTCGCCGCATTTCACACAGACGATATGGTCGTGGTGGTCGCCTTTGTCCAATTCGTAAACCGCCTTGCCGGTTTCAAAATGGTGGCGCTGCAAAATGCCTGCCTGCTCGAACTGGGTCAACACGCGGTAAATCGTCGCTACGCCGATTTCCACACCCTCTTCCAGCAAAATACGGTACACATCTTCGGCACTCAAATGCTCTTCAGCATGCGACTCAAACAAATCCAAGATTTTCAAACGCGGACCGGTAACCTTCAAACCGCTGTCTTTCAATTGCGCAATATTGCTGAATTTTTCCATAATATTCAATATCCCTGTGAAGTAATAGACGTTATAATACGCAATTTCAGCCCGCTTGCCCACTATTACGCCATAGCGGTTTGCAATAAAACCACAAGTTTTGTTTGCATACAAACGATAGCCGGCTGAAATTATAATCAAAGAGATGATTATCGTTTGCTTTTTCAAAAAATTCAAGCAATGATACCCTTCCACCCGAATTCGAACAGAAAGGCATATCTGTGAACAAACCCCTCTGTCTTGCCCTCGCCGCCCTCATCGGACTTTCCGCATGCAGCGCCGAACGCGTTTCCCTGTTCCCCTCCTACAAACTCAAAGTCATCCAAGGCAACGAACTTGATCCCCGCGCCGTCGTCTCCCTCCAAGCAGGCATGAGCCGCGACCAAGTCCAACTCCTGCTTGGCACCCCGCTGCTGCGCGACGCATTCCATGCCGACCGCTGGGACTACACCTTCAATACCAGCCGCAACGGCATCATCAAAGACCGCAGCAACCTCACCGTTTATTTTGAAAACGACGTCCTTGTCCGCGCAGAAGGCGATGCCATCCAAAAATCCATCGAAACCCTCCAAGCCGAACAAAAAGCAGCCCAAACTGCACAATAATCATTAAGGAAACCGCATGAGCGCATTAAAAATCGCCATCGCCGGCGTCAACGGCCGCATGGGGCGCGTACTGGTTGAAGCCGTCAACAACCATCCCGACACCGTCCTCTCCGGCGCACTCGAACATTCAGGCTCCGAAGTCTTAGGCTTGGACGCAGGTTTCGCCTCCGGCATCAAAACCGGCATCGCCATTTCAGACGACGTTGATGCCATCCTCGCCCAAAGCGACGTACTCATCGACTTCACCCGTCCCGAGCCGACCCTCAAACATCTGCAAAAATGCGTTGAAAAAGGCGTCAACATCATCATCGGCACCACCGGTTTCGACGACGCAGGCAAAGCCGCCATCCAAGCCGCAGGCGAAAAAACAGGCGTCGTCTTCGCCGCCAACTTCAGCGTCGGCGTCAACCTAACCTTCCACATCCTCGACACCGTCGCCCGCGTCCTCAACGAAGGCTACGACATCGAAATCATCGAAGGCCACCACCGCCACAAAGTCGACGCCCCCAGCGGCACGGCCCTGCGCATGGGCGAAGTCATCGCCGAAGCACTCGGCCGCGACCTCAAACAATGCGCCGTTTACGGCCGCGAAGGCCACACCGGCCCGCGCGATCCGTCCACCATCGGCTTTGCCACCGTCCGCGCAGGCGACATCGTCGGCGACCACACCGCCCTCTTCGCCACTGACGGCGAACGCGTCGAAATCACCCACAAAGCCAGCAGCCGCATGACCTTCGCCGCCGGCGCCGTCCGCGCCGCAGTTTGGGTCAACGGCAAAACAGGTTTGTACGATATGCAGGGCGTTTTAGGATTGAAAAACAACTAAAGCTGGTTTCTCCCTATGACACAAAAAGGTCGTCTGAAAAATGTTTTTCAGAC
>NZ_KV812125.1:105832-113141 GCF_001813335.1 Neisseria sp. HMSC055H02
AAAAATGTTTTTCAGACGACCTTTTGATTACTTACAGCAATCGGTTTACACCAATACGCCAACCCTTTTATTCCTTCACAAAACTTACGCCGTGAAGATGGGAATTGAGGATGGCGGTCCGCAAGGCAGTCAGTGCTTTGGGGCGGACGAAGTTCCGACGGTATGCCAAAACGACGCGGCGGTGCGGTACGGAGCCTGAAAATGGGATGATGCTGAAGAGCAAATGGTCGTTTTCGGTCAGTGCGGTAGCGGGCATGACGCTGATGGCGAGACCGCTGGCAACCATGTGTCGGATGGTGTTGATGGAGCTGCCTTGCAGGGTGTTGGTCAGACCTTGGATTTTCTGCTTGGCGGCCAGCTCGGAACAGCTTGATAAAACTTGGTCGCGCATACAGTTGCCTTCCGTCAGCAACAAGACCTGCTCTTCGCTCAACATCTGCGGGGTAACGGCATCGAGTTCTTCGAAATGGTGTCCTTTGGGGACGATGACGAAGAAAGGCTCGTCATACAAAGGCTCGGTGACGATACCCGGCTCTTGGAAGGGTTCTGCGACTACGATGGCATCGACGTCGCCGCGTTTGAGCGATTCGGTCAGGATGTGCGTGTAGTTTTCTTCGAGCATCAGGGGCATTTTCGGCGCGGTTTCGCGCAGGGAAATGATGAGCTTGGGCAGAAGGTAAGGGGCGACGGTAAAAATCAGACCGAGTTTGAATGCGCCTTCCAATTCGTTTTGCTCTTCGCTGGCAAGGTGCTTGATCAGCTCGGCTTCTTCCAACACGCGACGGGCTTGGGCAACGATGCGCTCGCCCGCTTCGGTGGTGATGATGTCGTTGCTGCTGCGGTCAAACAGGGATACCGACAGCTCTTCTTCCAGCTTTTTGATGGCGATGGAAAGGGTGGGCTGGCTGACAAAGCAGCGGCGCGCGGCACGTCCGAAATGACGCTCCTGCGCGACGGCTACGATGTAACGCAATTCGGTCAAGGTCATGTGTTAAGCCTTTTTCTGTTCCGTTTTTTGTTCAGGCAGGGTGATGTTCAATTCGAGAACGTCCATACCGTCCTGCTTTTCTTGGGAAATGCGGATGTCGTCCAGGGAAACGTTGACGTATTTGGACAATACTTCCAGTAATTCTTTGCGCAGGGTCGGCAGGTAGTCGGGAGCCTTTCCTTCTTGAGCGCGTTCTTGGGCAATGATGATTTGCAGGCGGTCGCGCGCGACGGCAGCGGTTTTCGGCTTTCTGCCAAACAACATATCTATTAATGACATGGCTTAGCCTCCGAACAGTCGTTTGAAGAAGCCTTTTTTCTCAGCTTCAAGGAAACGCATTTCGCGGTTTTCACCCAAGAGGCGCGCGATGACGTCTTTGTAGGCTTCGGCAGCAGAAACGCTGTTTTGGTGGATGACGGGTTCGCCGGCATTGGATGCTTGCAGGACGTTTTGCGATTCGGGAATGACACCGATGAGCGGGATGCGCAGGATGTCGCAAATATCTTGTACGGACAGCATTTCGCCTTTGTTGACGCGTTCGGGAGAATAGCGGGTAATCAGCAGGTGTTCTTTAACTGTGCCGCCTTGTTCGGCTTTGCGGGATTTGCTTTGCAGGATGCCCAAGATACGGTCGGAGTCGCGGACGCTGGATACTTCGGGGTTGGTGGTAACGATGGCTTCGTCGGCGAAGTAGAGCGCCATCAATGCGCCTTGCTCGATACCGGCTGGAGAGTCGCAGATGATGTATTCGAATCCCATTTTGTCACTGCTCAATTCCTGCATGACTTTCTCAACACCTTCACGGGTCAGCGCGTCTTTGTCGCGGGTTTGCGATGCAGGCAGAATGAAGAGGTTTTCGCAGTTTTTGTCTTTAATCAGTGCCTGGGTGAGCGTGGCTTCACCCTGGATGACGTTAATCAGGTCATACACAACGCGTCGTTCGCAACCCATAATCAGATCGAGGTTACGCAAACCGACGTCAAAGTCGATAACGGCAGTCTTGTGGCCTCGCAATGCCAATCCGGCTGCAATACTGGCGCTGGTCGTGGTTTTACCTACGCCTCCTTTACCTGATGTTACTACGATGATTTTTGTCACGATATTTCCTTTCAAATTTTGGAACGGTTAATCTGTGTCGATTGCGCTGATAACCAAACGGTTGTCTTGCAATGAAACCTGTACGGCTTTTTTGTGCAGGTGGTCGGGCAGGTCTTGTTCGAAATTGCGGTAGATGCCCGCTACGGAGACCAGCTCCGCCTGCATGGAATGGATAAAGATGCGCGCGTTGGTGTTGCCTTTCGCGCCTGCCAGCGCCCTGCCGCGCATGGGTGCATAGACGTGAATGTTTCCGTCGGCAATGAGTTCCGCACCTTCACTGACGATGCCGGTTACGATAAGGTCGCCGTTTTCCGCATAAACCTGCTGTCCGGTGCGGACGGGGGTACTGATGAGGACGGTCGGGTTATTGATGACGGTTGCCTGGACAGGTGCAGGCTCTTGGTTGATTTTGGGTTGTTGCGGCTCGGATTTGTCGCTGCGGCTGAAAACCAAATGATAACGTGCAGCAAAAGACGACCAACTTTCACTTTCATGGCGCAGCCCTAAAATCTGCATGCCATAACGGGCAAAAGGGTCAGCATAGCTCCGATGTCCAATGACTCGGGATGATCGAAATCCTGTACGTCTAAAACAAAAGGAACAATATCCAATTCTTGATACTGACCGGCGCGCTGGCGCAAAAATTCTTCCAGTTCGGTCAAGTCTGCGGTATGCAGGTGAATAGCCAGTACGTCAAGCCGGGCTGACTTTATGTCGAAGGCGGGTTTCATAGTGAGTAAATCATAAAATTTTTTAATTGTATAAGTTTACCGTGTAAATCTTGGCTATTCAATCCGTTTGGGTCGTCTGAAGTGAAATTTCCCATTCTCTTCTGAATTTCATGAGAAATCGATATAGGTTAATCAAAGTTACAAAGTGGTACAAAAACGACAAAGGTCGTCTGAAAACCAATCTTCCTGTTTTCAGACGACCTTTTCTTTATTATCTGCCTACCTTATTCGGGACGCATTTGCGGGAACAAAATCACGTCGCGGATGGTTTGCGAATCGGTCAGCAGCATCACCAGGCGGTCGATGCCGATGCCGCAACCGCCTGTCGGCGGCAGGCCGAATTCCATCGCGCGGATGTAGTCGGCATCGTAGTGCATGGCTTCGTCGTCGCCCGCGTCTTTTTGAGCCACTTGCGCTTTGAAGCGTTCGGCTTGGTCTTCGGGGTCGTTCAACTCGGAATAGCCGTTTGCCAATTCGCGACCGACAACGAACAATTCGAAACGTTCGGTCAGGCCTTTTTTCGTATCCGAAGCGCGTGCCAACGGGGAAACTTCGACCGGGTAATCGACGATGAAGGTCGGGTTCCACAGTTTGCCCTCGGCGCAACCTTCAAACAGGGCAAGTTGCAGGCTGCCGATGCCGGGGGACGGCGGCAGGCTTTCGCCGTGTTTGACGATTTCTTTTTTCAGCCACTCCGCATCGTTCAACTGCTCGTCGGTGTAGTGTGGATTGTATTTTTTGATGGCTTCGAGAATGGTCAGGCGTTCAAACGGGCTTTCCAAATCGACTTCTTTGCCGTTGTAGCTGATTTTCGCCGTGCCGTTGACCGTGCGCGATGCGTTGCGGATGATGTCTTCCGCCATCTGCATCATGCGTTCGTAGTCGGAGAAGGCTTCGTAGAATTCAATCATGGTGAATTCGGGGTTGTGGCGCACGGACATGCCTTCGTTACGGAAGCTGCGGTTGATTTCAAACACGCGCTCCAAGCCGCCGACCACCAGACGTTTCAGATACAACTCGGGCGCAATGCGCAGGTAGAGCGGGATGTCCAAAGCGTTGTGATGGGTCACGAACGGTTTCGCCGTCGCGCCGCCGGGAATCGGGTGCATCATCGGGGTTTCGACTTCGAGATAATGCTCGTTCACCATGAAATTGCGCACGGATTGGATGATTTGGCTGCGTTTGATAAACGTATTGCGCGATTCTTCGTTGGCAATCAAATCGACGTAGCGTTGGCGGTATTTGGTTTCCTGATCGCTCAAGCCTTTGTGTTTGTCGGGCAGCGGGCGCAGGGATTTGGACAGCAGGCGGATGTCGGACACGCGCACGGTCAATTCACCGTGGTTGGTTTTGAACAAAGTGCCTTCCGCGCCGACGATGTCGCCCAAGTCCCAATGGTTGAAATCGTCCAAAACTTCCTGACTCACGCCTTTGTTGTTCAGATAAAGCTGGATTTGACCGGTCACGTCTTGGATGGTGGCGAAGCTCGCCTTGCCCATTTGGCGTTTGAGCATCATGCGGCCGGCAATTTTGACGGGAACGGCTTGCGGGTCAAGTTCTTCCTTGCTGACTTCGCCGTATTGGGCGTGCAAATCGGCGGCAAAGCTGTCGCGTTTGAAGTCGTTGGGATAGGCAATGCGCTGTTGGCGGATGTTGTGCAGTTTTTCGCGGCGCAGGGCGATGATTTGGTTTTCGTCCAACTGCGGCTCGGTTTGCGGATTGTTTTGTTCGCTCATGGTGTTTTCCGGAAAAATAAATCAGGCGCAATCTTTTTCAGACGACCTGATTGAATCACAAAATTTGCGCATATTTTACGCGATGTCGGTGTTTTTTTCTATAAAGGCAAAAATGCCGCCCGAAACCCGAAAATCGGTTGCAGGCGGCATTTCATTTAACTGAGGCTAATATCGGCAGTTAAATATTGGTTTCCAGATAAACGACTTGGGTTTGCAGATATTCTTCCAAACCGTGTTTGCCGTCCGCGCCGCCGATGCCGGATTTTTTCCAGCCCGCGTGGAAGCCCTGCATGGCTTCGAAGTTTTCGCGGTTGATGTAGGTTTCGCCGAATTGCAGGCGGCGGGTGACGTAGAAGGCTTCGTTCAGGTTGGTGGTGTACACGGAGCTGGTCAGACCGAATTCGCAGTCGTTTGCCAAGGCGATGACTTGGTCGAGCGTGTCGAAAGTGGAAACGGGCAGGACGGGGCCGAAGGTTTCTTCCTTCATGATGTCCATGTTGTTGTCGGTATCGGTCAGCAGGGTCGGCTCGAAGAAATAGCCGCGTCCTTCGGCGCGTTTGCCGCCGCAGACCAGCGTCGCACCTTGTTTGACGGCGCGTTCCACTTTTTCGGCAACGGCTTTGACGGCGCGCTCTTCAATCAGCGGTCCCATTTCCAGCGCGCCTGCTTCGGCTTCGGCAGGGTTGCCGTAGCGCACGCCTTTCATGGCGGCGGTCATTTTTTCAATGAACGCGTCTTTCAGGCTGCTGTGGACATAGACGCGCTCGGCGCAGTTGCAGATTTGACCGGTGTTGCCGACGCGCGAAGCCAAGATGGATTTCACTGCCAAGTCCAAATCCGCGTCTTTCAAAACAATGGCAGGTGCTTTGCCGCCGAGTTCCAGCGAGACTTTGGTGATGTTGGCGGAAGCGGCTTCCATCACTTGGCGGCCTGCTTCGACGGAGCCGGTCAGGCTGACCATATCGACTTGCGGATGGGCGGACAAGGCATTGCCGATTTCCGCGCCGGGGCCGTTCACCACGTTGAACACGCCTGCGGGCAGTCCGACCGCATCGACGATTTCGGCGAAAATGTGGCAGTTGACCGGGGTCACGCTGCTGGGTTTGACGACGATGGTGTTGCCCGTGACCAAAGCGGGGCCCATTTTGCGGGCAATCAGGAAGAAGGGGAAGTTCCACGGCAGGATGCCTGCCACGACGCCCAACGGACGTTTGAACAATAAAATATTTTCGCGCGGGCGGTCGCTTTGGATGATTTCGCCTTCATAACGGCGCGCCCATTCGGCTTGGTAATCGAGATAGTCGGCGGTGAACATGACTTCCACGCGCGCCAAGTCTTTGGTTTTGCCGCCTTCGGCAACGATGGTGTCGGTCAGCTCGTCGGCGCGTTCGCGTATGCCTTGGGCGATTTTGCGCAAATACGCGCCGCGTTCGACCGCAGGCAGCCGCTCCCATGCAGGTTGCGCCGCGCGCGCCGCCGCTACGGCGCGGTCAACGTCAGCTTTGCCGCCTTTGGGTTCGCGGGCGATGGCCTCTTCGGTGGACGGGTTCAATACATCACGCCATTCGCCGTTGAAATCGTTTTCAAAGCGTCCGTTGATGTACATGGCCAATTGTTTCATTTCAAATTCTCCTGTTGTTGTAGTCGTGTGTAGTTTTAGTTTATGCTCAAATTGTCTGGCATACAAGTATATTTTTAGTAGAAATAGATTATTGCGAAAAATAAAATATGGATTATTGTTATAAAATTTTTTAAGCCATTACTTGAAGTCCGATACTGTATATTTTCCATTATCGCGAACACAAAACCGGCACATTTTTGAAAGCGAAAATCCACGCGTTTTATTCATCAATTTGGTTCGATATTCTTTTTTTATTTACCTGAAGCTATGAAAAATAGAAGGATAACCAAATAGGTCAAATAGGAAAAAGTTATTCACACAGATTTTCAGCGGGCGCAGGAATAATTACCGAATAGACACATACCGGCTGCTATTCCATTCTCTCTGCCAATGCACACCCGTGGCCTGATAGTGGATGAATACGGCAAAATAGCCAAAGAGCTGTACAAAATGGGACATAAGACCGAAGCACGTATCATCAGCCGGTTGGCCAAAGAAACCGCCGCTCAGCCGCGTGATACTAAGGCGCAGCAACAGTTTGATGCAGCTGTCAACAACGGCATGACTGCTGAAAAACTGACCCAAAACCTGAAGCATCAACTTGATGAAAGCGAGCAATTCAGCAATCTGGCACGAAAATTGTCGGAAAGCGGACATAAAACGGAAGCGAAACTTATGCAGGATATTGCCGTTGCGGCAGCCGGTCGATCCATTCGGAGGAACATCAGTGGAACGCAGCAATACCCAATCGGCAGAAAAATCGTCCCTATATCAAGAACACGGGGATGACGGATTGACGCGGTAGTTTTGGATCCGGACATACGACAAACCATATTTGCAGAAACCATACGGCGACGACGCTTTAGCCGGCGCGCTGGCATCGGAGGGGCGGAAGCGGCCGCACCCGTCATCGGCAAATGGCTGTACGGCAAAGGCGACGGCGGCAGCCTGAGTGTGGAGGAAAAAGAGACCGTTTCGGCGATCACAAGGATGCTGGGCTGCGGGAAAATCGTCTGCCGATGTAATGCGGGGCGGGATGGCAGCCGATGGAGCGGTGGAGAATAATTTCTATCTGACGCAGGAGGCTTTAAAACGGGACGAACATACAGCCCGTAAAATTTATTCCGTCATAAAA